>JAITQJ010000394.1 GCA_031288955.1 Planctomycetaceae bacterium
CAATTCGATAGCCGCCGAAGGGCGGATTGGTTGACTTCACGTTCCAAACGGCTTGCCGTGTGAAGATGACCGCAGCATCTGAAAAGTGACGCGCTTCCGTAAGGGAGCATCTGCGCAGATGCAACGGTAATCTTCAGCGTTGAGATTTCGGCGCACCGTATTGGAACACGGGAAGAAAACCTATCTATTGAACGCACCGCTCCTGTCTTGGGCGATTCTTTGCTGCCGGTTTTCGGTAAAATTTTTCGTAACAATAATTACCCCCTACTTCTCAAAATCCAATGGCGAACCACTATTACTACGACAATAACGGTCAGAAACAGGGACCCGTCAGCGGACAGCAGCCGCATTGCACAAATTGCGGTGCTGTTGCGGTGCCTGATGCCGTAGTATGCTTTTCTTGCGGTGCAAGACCGCAGGGACACCGAAAATTTTGTGCAGCCTGCGGCGTGTCTCTCAATCCCGAACAGGTTATCTGTATCAGATGCGGCGTTGCGGTCGGCGGGATTTGTTTCGGCTTTTGCGGAGAATGAAGAGGCAGCGGAAGGAGCGTTGGCTATGATACTATTTGCTGGCGGTGTGCAGTTCATTGCTTTTATTTTCTTGGTAGTTGCCGCTGTCTATAGTTTTATGTTGCTCTATCAACTTTGGAAAACCGTCCCGCAAGATGTTGCTGCTGCAACGCCCGGTTCTTTTGTCCCTGTTTCACCGGGACTCGCCGTCGGCTTGTGTTTTATTCCGTTCTTCACTTTTTACTGGCAGCTTGTTGCCTTTTGGGGACTGGGCAAGAATTTGAATAGAACGCTTGCCGGACAAGGATTGTCTCGTCGTGTCAGCGAATGGACGGGGCTGACTTTCTGTATTCTAAACTGCTTCATTCTCATTCCGTATATGAACGTCTTAACAAGTATTGCGGCTTTTGTATTTTTTCTCATTTACTTGAAGAGTTTGAAAAACGGAGCGGTTGCGCTGTTAGAAAGTTAAGCGTAAAATTCGATAGCAACGAGCGGGGAATAATAAGTCTCCCGATTTTTATGATACAATGACTCCTGTCCGAAGAGTACAAAAAAATCACCGTCGTTGACCCGCACCAATGCGGGAACGGTTAATTTTCTACCTCGCCAAAATGGTAACGGAACAAATCGGCGAAGGAGACGATTACGCTGTCATCAAACGAGTCATTTGTGTTTAATACGATGAAAAATATCCTGCTCGTCCTTTGCGTTGCCGTTTGCTTGAATGTTTCTGTCTTCCCGCAGGAAAAGGCGGCAAGTTTTATTCAAGCCGATTACGCTGCTATCAACGGTGCCTTCTCCGTTAATATGGTTGCAGCCGGTGCCGATAATCCGGCAAAAGAATGGTCGTACACACCGAAAAATACAACCGTCATCGGCGTTCCCTTCACACCGGCTCCCGTTCAGGTTACGTTCGACGGGGCTATCTACACACAGGATTCCGAGTTGTTCTTCTTTTACCGTGAAAAACGAAAACCGCTATTCGCAGCACAGAAAACATTTTATCAAGGCTGGATTCCGATTGTCCAATACGATTGGACTGAAGAGCAAATTCAATATGCCGTCGAAATGTTCGGCTTTGCCCTGCAAGACGAGGGACCAAACAACTCCGTGCAATTCGTTAAAATCAAAATGAAAAACCTGTCGCCGGAAAAGAAACCGATTCATTTCGGGGCGGCAATCCGTGCCAGCGGCGTTGACCACCGCTTGGGCAAACCGGCGTTCAACAAGGAATCCCTCTATCAATTTGAAGGCAGCGAATTTGAATGCGATGATAAAATCGTCTATCAATTCAGCGGACAGCCCGCCCTGTTTGCCGTTAAAGATGCACCGTACACCGCTCCGTTTTCGTCAAAAAATCATCCGATTAGCGAAGATACCGGCGTTGGAATCGTGTCATATTCTCCCGTTTTGCCGCCCAACGGAGAATATGAAATTACGTTAAAATATCCCCGCCGTGCTGTTGCAAAAAGCGGGACGGCATTTATCGAAAAATTACGGAAGGCAGACTACAACGATTACCGGTCTGCGTGTGTTGATTTCTGGACGAAAACAATCGAAGGCGGCGGTTATTTTGCGATTCCTGAAAAGCGGGTGAACGATTCGTACAAAGCCGGTCTCGTGCATTTGATATTGGCAACACGGACGCACGGCAACGATGTAAAGCGGCAGGGCAGCGGCTTGCCGTATGACGGGATATTTTTTAACGACTTTATTGATATGCGGCTGATTTATGACGCTGCCGGTCTGCCGGAGTTTGTTGAAGTGAATTTCGATTGGCTCAAAAAATCGGTGAATAAAGAAGGTCTCTTTGTTGATTCCAGCGTGAGTCATAACAAGGAAATTATGACTTCGCACGGACAGGCATTGTATAGCGTCTGCAATCATTTTATCTATCACGATAACAAGCAGTTGGCGCAGGAAATGCTCGACACCGTACAAAAAGCCGTCGGGTTAATCGCAAACGACCATCAAAAGCAGCCCAACGGTCTGGTGCGTCCTTCGTCAACGTTCGATGCCGAAATGATACAGGGCTATTACACGAGTCATAATTTATGGTGCTTGCTCGCCTTGCGGAGTGCTGTTTTGTATGCGGAGTATCTGGACTTGAAAGACCTTGCCCGTCAATGGCGGACGCTGGAACATTCGTATCGGAAATCAGTGCTGCTGGCGATTGAACAAAGTGCGGCGGCAGACGGTTACGTTCCGACCGGTCTGTATCCGTTCAAGTTCGGCAAAGAGACCGGCTGGGCGGAATACGCCACAAATCAGGATTGGGAAAATATGCTGCTCGTGTATCCAACGGAAACGCTGGCGGTCAATGATTACAAAGTCAAAGGAACGTTGACGCATATCCGCAAAAATAAATTCCGTGAAGGAGTATTGACGTACCGCAATGGTCAGCATTTACATCAATACGCCACGACGAATTTGACGAATCAGCATATTGCGATTAACGACCAGATAACGGCGTTGTATGATTTGTATCATATCTTGCTTCATAACGGTTCTACACACGAGGGCTTTGAAAATATGGTTGACCCTTGGGGTGACCGCGACCCTGCGCCGATACCGGGACCGCACGCTTGGGCAGCGGCAAAGACTTCGCTTTTAATCCGCAATGCACTGATTCGGGAATACGGCGGCTATGCCGGTTTGAACGGCAGCGAACGGTCGCTCTATTTGTTTTCCGTGATTTCGCCGTGCTGGGATAAGGAAAATCAAAAGGTTGAAATTATCAATGCCCGAACGGAATTCGGGACGGTCAATGCAACTCTCACGTTTAAGGAAAAGGGGGCGGGAGTGTCGATTGATGCCCGGTTTGTGCGAACGCCGAAAAACATTTTCATTGCCGTTCCGCATTTTAAGACGTTGAAAAATGTAACAATAACTCCGCCGCTGCCGGTATCGCTTGAGAGCGGTTATATTGTTTGTCCGCCGGAGACAAAGGCGGTCGAAATAGAATGGACGGACAAGGAGCAGGTCAATCATTTTCATACATTGCTGGAGAATTACCGCAAGGAGCCGGGCATCTGTTATCGGGGCAGCGAATTGATTGTGATACCTCCGCTTTCGGAGGGTTTTCTGTTTGCATCAGAGCGTTCTCAAGCGGCAGAGGTGTTGAGTTTCGATTTAGTGAAGAAGGCGTTTTTAACGGAGTACAATCGCCGGCGTGTGCAGTATCAGGATGCGGGCAAAACGTTACTGACCCCCGAACCGCCAGCGTTCCGGTAGAATTTTTGAAGGTATTCACGGGCAAAAAAACGTTGTCGTGCCGCCGGTTATGAGGGGATGCTTCGCTACTGATTCCGGCGATAGCGGTTCTGAAATTGCGGTTCTAGGAATCACTACCCCGCAGCCGTTCTTTGATAACCGCCAAACGTTTCGTCAATTCAATTTCAAAGCCGCGGTTGACAGGTTTGTAGTATTCCTTTTCAACTCCTAAATACTCTTGTGTAACAATGCCGTCTTCAAAGTCGTGCGCATACTGATAACCGGTGTGTCCCAACTCCTCCGAACCGCCGTAATGTGCGTCCCGCAAATGTCTCGGCACCGGTATCAAACGCCCCTCCTGAATGTCGCCCTTCGCTTCATATATCGCCGTCGTTGCCGAATTGGACTTCGGCGCACACGCCAGATAAATAACCGTCTGCGATAAATTCAACTCGCACTCCGGCAATCCGACCAGTTCACAAGCCTGCGCTGCCGCAACGGCAAGCGGTAGTGCCGACGGGTCAGCATTGCCGACATCTTCGCTCGCCAATATCACTAACCGCCTCGCTAAAAACCGGACATCATCGCCTCCGACAATCATCTTCGCAAGCCAATAAATTGCCGCATCCGGGTCGCTGCCTCGAATACTTTTTATCAGCGCACTAATCGTATCGTAATGCGAATCGCCGTCACGGTCGTATGAGATAACCTTTTTTTGGACGGATTCGGCAGCCAATTCTTTTGTAAATTCAACCGGTTTGCCCTGCGTTGATAGTACGCCGATTTCCAAAGCGGACAACGCTTGCCGGGCATCACCGTCGCAGATTTTTGCCAGATATTCGGCAGCATCGTCGTGAATATGAATACCGTACTTGCCGAGTCCGCGTTCTTTGTCCGTTGCCGCCCGGTGTAAAAGCGTTTTGATATGTTCTGCCGTCAGCGGTTCAAATTGAAAAATCCGGCTCCGGCTCAACAGGGCATTGTTGATAGTAAAGTACGGATTTTCGGTCGTTGCTCCAACGAGAATGACGACACCATTTTCAACTTCCGGCAAGAGAACGTCTTGTTGGGCTTTGTTGAAGCGGTGAATTTCGTCTATGAACAGAAGTGTTTTTTGACTGCTGACGGATAAGCGGTGATAGGCTTCGGTCAAAATGTCGCGGAGGACTTTGACTCCATCGGAGACGGCGGAGAGTTCCCGAAAGGTACTTCGGCTTGATTTAGCGAGAATGTGTGCGAGAGTCGTTTTTCCGGTGCCGGGCGGTCCGTGAAAGATGACGGAACCGAGCCGGTCGGCGGCGAGAATTCGGCGCAACAATTTTCCTTCGCCGAGAAAGTGTTCCTGACCGGCGAATTCGTCTAATGTTTCGGGACGCATCCGCACCGCCAGCGGTAATGCCGTCCGCCGGTTAGAGTGTTCTTGTTTGTCAAAAAGAGTCATTTTTAATGATGCAAAAAGCACCATAAATTATAACATAAAAAGGGCGAATGGCTTCACCTTTTTTCCCGCTCTTGCGGCAAACTACTGTAGATGATAGAATTATGGGGTACGGTTTCTGACTGTCCGCAATAAGCACTTTGTCAACGATATTCCGCTATCGCAAGCCTAAACTACGTGAACGGCTGTCTTTTTTTGATGCTCAACCCTTAACATAATGCA
>JAITQJ010000160.1 GCA_031288955.1 Planctomycetaceae bacterium
AATTCTTCCGCTTCGACCAGAATAATCGGCGAGTCCGCCGGAAGATAATCCAATAACGATGCCCCAGCGGACTCGTCCGGTTTAATGCTTGTTAAATCAACTTCGCTGACCGTTTCCAATGACCGCTGCGTTGCAATGTCAAAGCGGCGAAGCGATTCAATTTCGTCGCCGAACAATTCAAGCCGTACCGGCTGCTGCCAATCCGGTGCAAAAATGTCGAAAATGTATCCCCGCGACGCAAACTCCCCCGGCAAATCAACCGCCGGCGTTGGATGATAACCGTTGTTTACCAGATACAGCCGCAGATTCTCCAGACCGATTCGCTGCCCCGCCGCCAATGTCTGCGTCCGTTCCGCAAGCAGTGCCTTCGGCGGAACTTCCTGTAACAACGCCGGCATTGTTGTTACAATAATACAGCGTTTGTCCGCTGCATTTAACCGCTTCAAAACACTAACCCGTCCGCCGAAGTTTTCGTCCGACAGCGCAAACGGATTCGCCTCGCCCAAATCTTCGTCTTGTTTCGGCATCGGCGGAAAAACGCAGACAACATTCGCCGTCCCGCTGCCGATAAAGGTCTCAATATCGTTGGCGGCATTATCCGCCTGAACAATATCGGGAACAATGACGAGTACCGGTTTCGTTCCCTTGCCGGCAATCGCAGCAATCGTTAACGCGCGGGAACTTCCGGCAGCACCGTCTATTGAAACCGGCGTACCCGCCCAAAGCGCAGAAACAGTCTGTTCAAACGCTGCGTCTTCATAAAGTAATGCGGTGAAATCGGCACAAGTCATATTGCCAGCGTTAAAGTCTCGGAATGTTCAAGCCGCCGTCGAGTGTAATGACCTGACCGGTTGCGTACGGCAAATCGCCGCGGACAAGCATTGCTACTACTTTACCGGCATCTTCGGGAAAGCCCCAGCGTTTTTCCGGTACAAGTCCGTCGGCAATCATCTTCGTATATTTTTCGCTCACGCCCGCCGTCATATCCGTTTGAATAATGCCGGGACGGATTTCATAGACGGGAATACCATACTCCGCCAAACGTACCGCCCAGAGTTTCGCCGCCATACTGACACCGGCTTTGGAAATGCAGTAATCGCCCCGATTAACAGAAACGCTTGCGGCTGAAATGGAGGACACATTGATGATAACGGCTTGATAAGCAGCAATTTGTTTTTGCGTTTCAATCATCCATCGGGCAATTTTTTGTGTTAGAAAAAACGGACCGTCGAGATTGATTTTCATTAGCCAAGCGTAATTTTCTTCTTTCAAATCAAGCAGGTCGCAGCGTTCTTTTGGGGCGACTCCGGCATTGTTGACGAGAACGTTGAGATACGGAAAATCCTGCCGGATATGATTGAGCAGCGTTTGCCGGTCAACCGGCGAGGCAATGTCGCAGGTATAGTAGGCAACTTTTTGTTTGCCGCTGGTCATTGTTTGCAGTTGAGCGAGTGTTTCGGCAACATCGTCTTTTGAGCGGGTTCCGCAAAGGGCGAGTGAATAATTTTCAGCAAGGAGTGCTTGGGAAATGCCTAATCCGATTCCTCTTGCTCCGCCGGTAACTAAAGCCGTTTTCATTGTGCCGCGCCTTCTGTTGTGATGCAGATACTACAAGTGCGGATATTATAGTATGCCGGGCGAATAACCGCAAGTTTGCAATGAAACCCCCGCCATTGCAAGAGCGGAGGGGTTATCACTATGCGATAGCGGCTCTGAACGCCGTTACATTGAGAGCATCAACGCCGAAGTACCGGCTTTTTACCGGTGTATCAATACATAATCGAGAACAAGTCCCAACAAGGAGTGTTGGGCAAAGCCGGAGAGAATCGATTGTGTCCGGTAAGCGAATGTTCCCCAAACGATTCCGGCAATAACCGCTCCAAACACTTCGCTTGCCGGATGTCCGTAATGCAGCATCGTTGAAGCCGTCGTTTGAATCAGGACTGCCGTCAAAATACCGCAACGCTCCGATAAGCCGTGCTGCATAAAACCGCGAAACAAAAATTCCCAGCCGAAATAATAACCGACGTACAAAACGCCGTGCAGCGTAAATATGCCGATGCTGACGGCGGTGTGCTGCGGGCGGACGGCATAGTTCAGCGGATAAACATCAAAAAATGCCGGCTGGTGTCCCGTAAAATACGCTATCAAAACAACAACGGGAGCGGCAAGACAAAAAGAGCGAATGGTACGGAAACGGATGCCGAAACGCAGCCCATAATCAGCGAGGCGTTCACGAAAAACGAACCTGACGATACACATCGGCACGATTCCGAACAGCACGAATGCGGCAATCAGCGGTACACAGCCGCTTTGGAATTGTTCGTTCCACGAAGCCGCCGGTAATGCTTGCGGAAAAGCAAAATAATACCAGCACGAAGCGGCAATCAGCGCATAAAGCAAAATAACAGCCGGTTTACGTTCGGCAGCAGACATTGACGTATTGATTGTGTTAATTGACAACGGAATACGGTTTCGTCCATTCATTATAGTTATCAACGACCAATTATCAATTACGGTAAATGCTGGAACGGTTAAACAACGTTTTTGCGTTCCCGACGGCTATCGGCAGGGAAAAACCGGCATTGCACTTCGCCGGAAAAAACATTTTTATACCCTTGCATATTTTTCTTTTATCTGTAAAATAGTTCCCGTAAATAGAAACAGAGGAGTTTGCAATGAGCAGCGACCAGTTCCCCTTTAGTATGGCTACACTTTTAGAGCAATGCGGCGGAAGCACTGCGGTCGGCAATGCCGTTCTCGATGAATTTTTGAATCAGGTACCTGCCGATACAACAGAGATGGAGGAAAATATGGCAAGCGGCAACCTTCTGCAAGTGTCGAAAGCCGGTCATCGCCTCAAAGGAACGGCAGGCGTTTTGGGGGCTTCGGAACTGCATAAACTCTGTTTTGCCATCGAATTGGCAGGCAAAGAAAATAAATCCGCCGAAGTTGCCGAAGTTTATCCTAAACTCAAAGCAGAAGCCCAACGCTGCGTTGATGCCGTACCGGCAGCAATACAGAAATTGGGATAACTTTGCCCCAACAGCGGCAAAGCGGAATAATTGCGCGGCAGTGCATATTAGATGCCGAAAGAAGACAGAATTGCGAAAACAATGCTTTTCGCTTATACTGACACCTGTTATGTACAGCGGCATCTATCGGAATAATCGTGTTTTCATTACCGGACACACCGGCTTCAAAGGCTCTTGGCTGACGGCGTATCTTTCGCTGCTCGGCGCAGAAATTGCCGGTTTTTCGCAGAATATTCCGACACAGCCCGCTCATTTTACACTGCTTAAACCGAATCTGTGCCGGGATTTACGCGGTGATGTTAATGATTTTAACGCCGTGAAACAAGCCGTTGCCGATTTTGCACCGGATATTCTTTTTCATCTTGCCGCCCAGCCGATTGTCCGCCGGTCTTACGATTTTCCTCTGCAAACGTTTCAGACGAATATCCTCGGCACTGCCAACGTTTTGGAAGCGGCACTGCAAACGCCGTCCGTCAGAGCCGTCATCGTGATTACGACGGATAAATGTTACATCAACCGGAATGAAAACACCGCACCGTTTGTTGAAAGCGATACCCTCGGCGGCAGCGACCCGTACAGTGCTTCTAAAGCCTGTGCAGAAATCATTGCCGACAGTTACCGGCAGCGGACGGACATCCCGCTGGCAACGTGCCGGTCAGGAAATGCTATCGGCGGAGGCGATTGGGCAGTTGACCGACTGATGCCCAATATGATGCGTTCGGTGAATGGAGAATCGATGAAAATACGGATGCCGGCGGCAACGCGTCCGTGGCAATTCGTTCTCGAACCGCTGCACGGCTATTTGCTGTTAGGGGAAAAAATGCTTGACGGAGAAATGCTTGACGGAGAAACGAATGACCGCCAAAGTTATGGCGAATGTTGGAATTTTGGTCCCGCGCTGGAAGACAATGTTTCGGTAAAACGCTTTGCCGAACTGACCGCAAAATGCTGGGATAAGATACGTTGTGAAACGGAAACCATTCCCGATGAGAGCCGCCGTGAGGCAGCGTTATTGATGTTGGACAGCAGTAAAGCACACCGCCGTTTGCATTGGCAGCCGGTTTGGTCTTTGGAGCAAAGCATTGCGGAAACTGTGCGCTGGTATCGGGACTTTGACGCAGCCGGCACAGTACGCACACAAGAACAAATCGAAATGTATCTGTCCCGCTGCGTTTAGAACCACGAACGCCCCAAAATCCCTCTTGCAAAATGATACACTTTTTGCAGAAAAACACACCGTTTTTGAAAATATGTATCTTTTTGCGCCACCTAATACAGTTTTGTAAACTGTGAAATAATCGTTTTTTTATCTGTAAAACCTTAAAAATAAATGGCTTAAATAAAATCAATGACTCTATTTTTTTCATTGGCACACACATTGCATATTAGTTAATATAGTAATATCTGCGATTTCCGCGGGTAAAATTCTAACACAAGGAAAAGAAAATGATGAAGTTCACAATGTTAAACTGGGTAAATGGGGGGGGGGGGGCTAGATGCGTCGTTTGTGCGCTTTTTGCCGCACTTCTGTC
>JAITQJ010000418.1 GCA_031288955.1 Planctomycetaceae bacterium
CAACGCCGGCGTGCCGGTAAAACCGTATTCTGCGGTAAAAACAACGTTCCTGTTTCCTCGCCCGAAAATATCCTACTTAACGACTCCGGTCTATCACCGTTTGCAATAATCACACTTCCGCCGCTCTCTGTTATCATCCGCGCCGCTTTCAATTTACTGGACATTCCTCCCTTGCTGCGATTGTTCCGCTTATCCGCAACCATTTTTTGTAAATCCGGCGACCAGCGGTCAACAAGCGGCACCAACTGCGCATCCGTTTCCGACGGGTCGCGGTCATAAAGCCCGTCCACGTCAGTCAGTAATATCAAAAGCGGATGTTCAAACAGATTTGCCACGAGTGCCGCAAGCCGGTCATTATCGCCGAACGTCGTATGCAGTTCATCGGTACTGACCGTGTCATTTTCATTGATAATCGGCAACGCTCCAAAGTCCAAAATCGACCGGACAGCATTGCGGGCATTCAGATACAGTTTACGGTTCGACAAATCGTCTGCGGTCAGTAAAACCTGGGCAGAAAGGATACCGTAGTGTCCCAGAAAATGCTGATATGTTTCGATAAGTTTCCCCTGTCCGATGGCGGCAACGGCTTGCAATGCCGCCAATTCTTCCGGACGTTCGCTTAAATGCAGCAGTCCCATACCGGCACCGACAGCACCGGAACTGACGAGAACGATGCGGCTCTTTTTCGCCATCATCTGCCGCAGGTCGCCGGTCAGTTGTTTAATCCGTTCTTCGTTGAGCAGCCCATCGCTGCGGGTCAACACGTTCGTTCCAACCTTAACAACGATAACCTCACTCGTCTTGAGAAGTTCATCACGTAAAATCGAAGGCATACAACTATTAGAGTTATTCCCTAACTCACTTTTGCCGCGAATGCACGAATGTCAGGAAACAAATTTATTGTTCATTATCCACCTGCCTGCCGAAAGAGCAAGCAATATGCCGAAAAAAACTGCAATGTCCGTGCCTGTTTTTAATAGACTTGTTCGGTAACTATATTTTCATTTCGCAGTTTAGTGTCGCACAGATGAGATTCATTCTCAAGAGGTGTCTTTTTCGTCTGTTGCGGTATCTTTCACTCATAATTTGAACGCTTTAATCTTCGCGTTGATGTTTTCTATGACAATCCTTTCGCTCGCTATTTTACGCACTGCCGCCGTTTTTGTGTTCCCGCTGATAGGCACTAGTGAGTGCGTACTGCCAGCGGTCCATCATCACAAATCGCCTAATTAACGTTACCGAACAAGTCTATTGAAACAGAGAATAGACAATCCTTCCCCCGTTATCGGTGTCCGCTCTATTTTGAGGACATCCCCGATGCCTCCATCAAGTCTATCAGGAAATCGGAAAGCCGTCAAGAGGCAGTTCGTTTTCCCGCAATCGTTTATTGCCGCAGCCCTTGTAATTTCTCCGGCAGCCCGTTAGAATGAAAGCCGTCATAAAAATTCGACACACTCTCAACACGAAAGGAAACATTATGCCGAGACGTACTGACCGCCGTTCTTTCCTCAAAACCTCCGGTGCAGTTGCTGCCGGAGCAGCCCTTGTTAGTGCCGCTGCCGCACCAACTCACGTTCACGCCGCCGGAAGCGATGAAATTCAAGTTGCCCTTATCGGCTGCGGCGGACGCGGAAACGGCGCACTCCGCGACCGCGCCCAGGTCGGCGACAATTTCAAAGTCGTTGCCGTTGCCGATGCCTTTGAAGGCAATGCCAAAAATTCCGCCAACGGTATCAGAGGCGATGCGGGAAAAGACAATCACCCCCTTAAAGGGAAAGTCGATTTGCCCGATGACCACGTCTTTTACGGTCTTGACGCTTACAAGAAAGCCATATCCGTTCTCAAACCCGGCGACCAGATCGTCATCGCCACACCGCCCGGCTTCCGTCCGTTCCATTACAAAGCCGCCGTGGACAAGGGACTGCACGTCTTTATGGAAAAACCCGCCTGCATTGATGCACCGGGATACAAACTCGTAATGGAAGCGAACAAGATTGCCGACGAGAAGAACCTGAAAGTCGTTGTCGGTTTCCAACGCCGCGTTGAACCGCACTATTATAACTGGATTGAACAGATTCACGGCGGTAAAATCGGCGACATCCAATTCACGCGGGTCTATTGGAACGGCGGCGGCATCTGGCAGCGCAACCGTGAGCCGGGCGAGTCCGAACTGCATTTTCAGGTACGCAACTGGTATCATTTCGTCTGGCTTTGCGGCGATAACATTGTCGAACAGCACGCTCATAATCTTGACATCGGAAACTGGATTCACAGTCACGGCGACAAGATGGCGCATCCCATTGAAGCCAATGCTCAGGGCGGACGGATTATTCCTGTTCCAGACGAGTTGCGCCGTCAGGCTCCCGCCTTCTCGCAGAACCCTGATGACCGCAAGGCTTGGGACGATTGGTATCAACAGAACAAAAAAGCATTCGGGCGGCACGGTCAGGCTTGGGATTCGTTCTTCGTTGAATACACTTATGCTGACGGCAGCAAGATGTTCAGCCAGTGCCGGCACATTCCGAACACGCAGAACAATGTTTCAGAATATGCTTACGGAACGGCAGGAGAAGGCGGACCGGGCAGACTTATCGGCAGGGACAAGAAGGAGATTTGGAAGAATACCGAAAAGGCACGGAAAGGACCTTATCAGTGGGAACACGATGAATTGGTGAAGGCGATTCGGGAAGACAAGCCGCGTAACGACGGCTGGTTTGCGGCGAATGCCTCAATGGTAGCGGTTCTTGGTCGGGAAGCGGCGTTCTGCGGCAAGACGGTCAAATGGGACGAACTGGTCGCAAAAGGACGCAATTATTTCCCGAACGGCGAAATCACCAGTTGGGACCAAGTTGCACCGGTTCAAGCGGACGCAGACGGTTTCTACGAAAAGAGCGTTGCCGTACCGGGACGCTATAATCCGTTCGCCTAATCCGTTCGCCTAAAAAGAGGCGTTTGGGATAACGAAGAGGAGCCGAAGGTTGAGTAAAACCTCTCGGCTCCGTTTTTTGCCGTGCAAAATAATGCGAAAATTGCAAAATAAAACGCCGTTTGTATCGTTTCAATACAGCCAATAACAGTTTTTGTTTATTGCCGAAAATTGTGAAAAGTTATAACTCGTTTATTTCACACAGGTTATAAAAAACCGAAATTTTTATGCTCAATGGCACGCCCATTGCGGGTTAATAACAGTGGGGAGCGTTCTCGCTTTTGTGGCGGTGATTGTCCCATTTCCCCCTTACACCCAAAAAGTACAATGAAAAAAGAAAATTACACAATCCTGTTTGCAGTTGCCTTGGCGGCAACTTTCTCCGTTTTTTCCGGTTCAGCCCAAGCCGGCTTCGTGCTGACCGGTTCCGGCTGGACGGTCTCCGGTCTCGAAGATACGTCTTCTGACCTTAACAAATGGCGGCTTGCTATCGGTGCAGATGAAGCCGAAACAATCACTGAATTCGATAGCCGCGGTATTTATACCTACGGAGAGATAGGCAGTCCGATTATTGGTACGACTTACACTTTCAGCACGGAATTCACGGTGAAGAAGGAAATTTCCGATCCGCTGACCGCTCAGGCACATATTGCCTTCAAGTATCTTTTTTCGGATGAGCCGTTGGTTACCATCCAGGTCAATGGCGAGACGGTGGAATATGGTTTCACTCCTGATAAAAACGGTTGGTTTGAAATCGTTTTGAGTGCCGACAACTCTCTCTTTGCTGATGATGTTGAGGAAGTGGTATTTGGACTATCGTTTACGTTTGATTACACTAATAAGGTTACCAATGGTATTCTGTTTGGTTTAGCATTTGATGCGGAAAAATCGACCATTAAAACGCAAACCCCCGAACCGGCAACGATGTTGATTTTCGGCTTGGGTCTGGCTGGACTTGGTTTGGCAAGACGGCGGAAAAAATAGTCTATGTTATACAGTATGACCGGCTTTGGTGCCGCCGCTCTGCAAGACGGCGGTACTTCCGTTTCTGTTGAGTTAAAAACCGTCAATAACCGCTATTTCAAGTTATCGCTGCGGTTGACCGACGGTTATTCTGCTTACGAGCCGAAAATCGAATCTCTGCTTCGCCGCACCATTGAACGCGGTACTGTAACGGCGGTTGTCCGTATCCAAAGAGAGCGCAATGCGGCAGACTACCGCATTTGTGCCGCTGTTGTGCAGAGTTATTTTGAACAACTGCTCGACGTTGCCGATAAACTCGGACAGACCGGTCAAACGCCGCAACTTGACCGGCTCTTGACACTGCCCGGTGTGATAGAAACGGCATCGGGAAACACGATTGAAGAATCGGAATCGTATTGGACGCTTATTGAAACGGCTCTTCGTCAGGCATTGGATGCGCTGCAAACGATGCGGAAAACAGAGGGCGAAACGATGGCGAAAGATTTGTTATCGAACATCAAAATCCTTCGGGAATGTGCCGGCAGTGTTGAGGAAACAGCACCGCAGATTGCACCGCTTTATCGTCAGCGTTTGAAAGAGCGGATTGAATCGGTGATGTCAGAGCAAAATCTGACGCTCAACGATGCCGACTTGCTGCGGGAAACAGCGTTGTTTGCTGACCGGTGTGATATTTCAGAGGAAATTGTCCGTTTCAAATCGCATCTGGAACAGTTTACGGCATTTCTGAATACAAAAGAAAGTTCGGGCAGAAAACTGGATTTTTTGACACAGGAATTGCTTCGGGAAACGAACACGATGGGGGCGAAGGCGAACGATGCCCGCATCACAAAACAGGTTATCGAGATGAAAAACGTTATCGAAAAAATTCGCGAAATGGTACAAAACGCGGAATAAAGCGGAAACGTTGTGATTTTTTCTCCTCTTGACGTTCTTTATGGGAATCGTTATTGTCCGCTCCATAGACAACTAACCCCTAGA
>JAITQJ010000419.1 GCA_031288955.1 Planctomycetaceae bacterium
CCAACATTGTTATAACACCCAAAGAGGCAGGAGTTATGATTCCCGTCCCATCAATCGTTCCCAACCTTTCTGAATGTCCAGCATCAAGGCTAACGCAAGCGGTACAACGAAGAGCGTGAAAAGCGTCGAGCAAACTAAACCGCCGATAACAACGCTGCCGAGACCGCGGTACAATTCACTGCCCGCCCCCGACTTCAATACCAGCGGCAACATTCCTATTACCGCCGCCGATGTCGTCATAAATATCGGACGTATCCGTGTCCGCACCGCCTCACGAATTGCCTCACGATAGCCCATCTGTTCGATGATGTCCGTCTCCGACTCGCCGCGTCCCCGCATAAAATTACGGGTCTGATGAACAAGTAATATCGCATTGTTCACCACCACTCCGATAAGAATCACAAAGCCTAACATTGTCAGTGTGTCCATCTGCTGCGTCGGGTCATAAGCATTGACGATAGACAAACCGGCAAAGCCGCCGACCATCGCAAACGGCACCGTGAACATAATCACCAGCGGTAACGTGAAACTTTCAAACAAACCCGCCATCAAAAGATACGTTATCAGCAGCGACAAAAAGAACCGCGACGCAAGCAGATTGATAAACGATTCCAGATTGAAACCCGTCCATTGACCAAGCATTGCTCTCCGTGTTTGCGAAAGTTTATCCGCATTACCGGACAGTTTCACGAACACATCCGGTGTCATTCCGCCTTCCTTTTTACTTTCCGCAACAATTTCCATAATCCGTGCCTGTGCCGTTTCCAAAGCCACTTCCGCCGGCGGTGTTACCGTCAAACGAATCGCCCGCTCTTGTTCAACACGGCGTATCTGCTGTGATGCGTCTGCTTTAACAAACGACACGAGTTGACCAACCGGTATGATTTGCCTCGCCCCGCTTCTGTCCCGTATCGAAATCGGCAGAGTCTCAAATTCATCGGGCGTGATAGGAATATCGGGGTCACGAATTAGTGTTACGTCAATGTTATCGCCTTCATAATCGAAGTCGCCGACATAGATTCCGTCAATCATTGCGCGGGCTGCATACGCAAGAGCCTGCACGCTCAAGCCGAGTTCCTTTGCCCGGATTTGGTCTGCAACAATTTCCCATTCAGGACCATTGAGGTCGTAATTATCCGGCTGACTCCGAACACCGCTGCTCGAAAATTCATCGATAAGTTTTTGTTCCAGATATTGCGTTGAATCCCGAAGCCGAATCATATCACTGCCGATGACTTCGATTTGTACGGCATTGGAACCGCCGCCTCGCCGTCCGAAGATACCCTGTTGTTGAGCGTTGCCGGTACAGCCCGGTATCGTTGTCATCATCGTGTTCAAAAGGACTTCGAGCGGCTTGACAAGGTTATCGTCTTTACTTGTTACATTCATAAAAACGCCTTGACTGCGGACAACGATGTAAAAACTTTTTATCGGCGGAATCTGCGGAAGAATTTTACCGCTTCGGGCATCGGCAATCTGCCGGATGGCGGTTGCTTCCTCAACGGTTTGTGCTTCCCAGTACGGACGCAAAAATTCTTCCGCCCGCCGTCCGACGAGAACGTTTTGCTGAATCGAATATGCCGGCGGCATCAGCATATTGCCGTTTAATACGTTTTTGTTACCGCTCGGCAGATAACTTGCCGGAGGCATCAGATTGAAACTGAAAAACGTTGCCGCACCGGCAATCAAAAGAATAATCATCACACGCAGCCAAATACCGGAGAAACTACGGAACGTCAAAAGATAAACGCATTGCGAATACCGTTCGGAAAGGAAATTGCACAGCGGAGCCAAACCGAACACGGATTGAATAACGGTACGCAACATTCCCAAAAATGTTTTCTTCGGTTTCTTTTTCGGATGCAGCCAGCGTACGGCACAAACCGGTATGACAGTAATCGCCACGAGCAGCGAAATCAAAACCGCTGCCGAAATCGCAATCGCTAAATCGTAAAACAACTGCCCCGATTCTTCCTGAATCGTCAACACAGGACCGAAGACCGCAACGGTTGTTAATGTCTGTGCTAACACGGCTCCCCAAACTTCCTGCGTGCCTTCATAAGCGGCAGCAAAAACCGTTTTGCCCAACTGCAAATGCCGGTCGATGTTTTCCAAAACGACAATCGCACAGTCAACCACCATTCCAATCGCAAACGCCAAACCGGCAAGCGAAATCACGTTAATGTTTCGACCGCAGGCATAAAGAACAACGAATGTCCCGATAATCGAAATCGGAATTGCGATTGAAATAATAATTGTCGGTCGAAAACTGCGGAGAAAAAGCAGCAGCACAATGACGGCTAACACTCCGCCTTCGTACATATTTTGCCGCACCAATTCAACGGCATTGTTGATGTAAAGCGAATCATCATAAAGCATCTCGAACTTTATCCGGTAGCGGTCATTTTGATACTGCGACAGCAGTCCGCCCGGCTTGGCAAGGTCTTCGGCGATGCGGTTAATTTCCTGCATAATGCTTAACACATTCGCGCCGGTATCACGCCGAAAATACATTGACAGCGACGTTGTTCCCATACTTTGATTGAAGTATGTATTTTTTTTCAGTGCGAGAATCGGTTCGGCAATATCTTTCAGGTAAACCGGCGCACCGTCAACGTATTTAACAATGACATTGCGTATCGGTTCAAGAGAATCGTATCTTCCGAGAACCCGAAAGCGTATGTCTTGCCGCCCGTTGGTCATATCTCCTGCCGATTCGTTGAGATTATCGTTCATCAGTGCCAAACGCAATTCATCAACGGAGATACCGGTTTGAGCGAGAACAACGGGGTCGAAGCGTATTTGGACTTCGTGTTCCCGTCCGCCGAAGACATCGACTTGGGCGAGACCTTTGACGCGTTCAAAGGCGGGCTTGATATAACGGTCAGCGTAGTCATAGAACTCTGCCATTTCAAAATTGGGGTCGTCGCGTGCGGTGAAGAGTCCGAAGGCGATTGCTTCGTCGGTGTTGGCACTGGCAGCGCGGATGACGGGACGTTCTACGTCATCGGGATAACGGGGGACTTCGTTAAGGCGGTTGGAGGTTTCCTGAACGGCACGGCTCATATCGTAGCCGACGGTGAATTCGAGTTCGATTCTTCCTTCACCGAGTTGGGCGGTGGAAGTCATTTGATAAAGACCTTGGAGCGTTTTGAGTTTTTTCTCTTGCTCCATTATGATAGACTTCTCGACTTCTTCGGGACTTCGTCCCTGCCAAGTGGTGCGGATGGTAACGACGGGACGTTCCACGTCGGGAGTCATCTGAATGGGAACGGCAGTGAGAGCGAGAACCCCAAAGAGGATGGTGAGCAGTACGCCGACCGCTACCTTTACGGGATTATTCATCGAAAAGCGTATGATGTCCATACGCGCCATTTTAACGTGTTGCACAAAAAAAATCAAGTTTCTCGCCAACGTTCAATGTCAGACCGCTCCGCGAAAATTGTCTGTGCTATACTCAACAGAGAATTGGCAGTATAGGCTATGGAACAAGACCATTACTTCGCCGTAAACGAAGAGGATTTTGCAAAAGCGATGGGTAAACAACGCCATTCATTTGACCATCGCATTATCATTTTCGTTACAGCAAAACATCGAAAGTATCTAATCGCTGTGATGCCGGTTTTTACGGTGCATAACCGCAATGCCTTGAGTTTTATTTCGTCAAAAAGTCGCCTCTTCAGGATAAAAACCGCTCCCGCCGAAAAACGGTAATGCATCTATCGACTGCACATCCGCCGCCGATATTTCAAAATCAAACACCGCCGTATTCTCCGCCACCCGGCTCTCCGTTACCGATCTCGGCAACGGTAATACCCCGTGCTGCAATACCCAGCGGACACACAACTGCGCAACCGTCTTGCCGTACTTGTCCGCTATCGCCTTTAACCGCTGGTCGCTGAGAACCTTGCCCGAACCAAGCGGACTCCAAGCCTCCACCTGTATCCCATTCTGTTTGCAAAACTCAAAAGTTTCATTCTGCATAAAACCGGGATGGAACTCAATTTGGTCCACCATCGGTTTCACCGTTGCGGTCGGCAGCAACGCCTCCAAGTGCTTCACGAGGAAATTGCTCACCCCAATCGAACGAATCTTTTTATCGCCGTAGAGTTTTTCTAACGCCTTCCACGCTTCAGTATTCATCGCCTTCCATTTGTCGCCGAACTGCTTTTCATTGGCGGGCCAATGTATCAGGTACAGGTCGAGATAATCCGTCCCAAGATTTTCAAGCGTCAGCGCAAACGCTTTCAGGATTTGGTCATAACCCAGATTGCGGTCATCGTTCCAGAGTTTGCTCGTGATGAACAACTGGTCTCTTGGCACACCGCACTCCCGCACGGCTTTACCAACGCTCTTTTCGTTGTAGTAAGCGGCTGCCGTATCAATGTGCCGATAACCAGCGTTGACGGCATACTTGATGACCGATACGGTACTTGCTTCATCGGGGACCTGCCAGGTACCGAAACCGACACACGGAATTGACACACCATTGGCAAGTGTAAAAACATCGGACAAACTTTTCATAAGCATTGACACAGCGGGGGGAAAGTTGACAATAGGACAACTATTACATTATCCGTTGTCCGTTATTATTTGTCAACATCCCCGTAATGCCCCAAGTTCTTATTTTGCGCGCTCCCGGAACGAATTGCGACCAGGAAACGGGTTATGCCTTTCAACTGGCGGGTGCGAAGTCGGTTGAACACTATCACATTAACCGGATACTGGAGCGACCGGCACTGCTTGATAATGCCGGTATTCTCTGTATTCCGGGCGGTTTCAGTTTCGGAGACGACATTGCTGCCGGTAAAATTTTTGCCGCTAAAATCCGGCTTCATTTGCTTGATGCGTTGACGAAATTCCGTGATGCGGGCAAATTGATTCTCGGCATCTGCAACGGATTTCAAGTATTGCTTAAATCCGGTCTCATTGGCAGCGGGTCGCAAATGACGCTGACGTGGAACACTGTTCCGCGTTATACTTCCCGTTGGGTGAAGATGAAAACGGAACAGTCAAATTGCGTTTTTTTACAGGGACTTGATGAATTATATTTGCCGATAGCCCACGCCGAGGGGCGGTTCGTTTTGGCAGACGGCAAGCCGGTGGATTCGCAGTTTCCGTTGCGTTATATTGACAATCCGAATGGTTCGGCGGACGGCATTGCCGGAGCGTGTGATTCGACGGGGCGGGTCTTCGGTTTGATGCCTCATCCAGAGCGTTATATCGACGTATTGCAGCATCCGCATTGGACGCGTTTTTCGGGTTCCGCATCGCAGACAACGCCTGACGGTTTGCAATTATTCCGCAATGCGGTCGGAGCGGTATAATCAAAACTACCGCTGCTGCCGGTGCATCATTGACAGCCGCAGTGCTTTTTGCGATTCGGCTTTTTTATTCGCGGCGCGTTTGTCAAACTCCTGTTTTCCCTTGCACAGACCGAGCAGAACTTTGGCTTTGCCGTCTTTGAAGTACATTCGCAGCGGAACGAGTGTTAAGCCTTTTTCCATAGCCCGCATTGCAAAACGTTGAATTTCGCTTCGATGCATCAGGAGTTTTCTGTCCCGTTTTGGTTTATGATTAAAGCGGTTTGCTTCGACATATTCTGGAATATCGCAGTTGATAAGATAGACTTCGCCGTTTTTGAGTTTTCCGAACGCATCGCCGATGGTGGCGGTACCGTTGCGCAGACTTTTGACTTCGCTGCCGACGAGGACGATACCGCATTCCAGGGAGTCGAGGACGGAGTATTCGTGCCGTGCCTTCCGGTTTTCGGCAATAACCCGTTCGTTGTTGGTTGCCTGTTGTTTTTTCTTTTTTTTGCCCATCAAATACCCGCCGGTTTAACTGTCATTTTACCATAGATTCGCCGAACATAAAAGTATTATGCTCCGCGCGGTTATATTCCCTGTCCGCAGCATAAATATTGACTTTTTGGCAGAAACGGTCATCATTATACACTGGAGGGTACAGTGACAGATGTTCATCATATCACACATATAGATAACTTATCCGGTATTTTGGAAGCAGGCGGATTACTGGCAGAGAGCCGAATTCAAGTTGCGCAACTTCAGTACAAAAATATAGGACACTCCCATATAAAACAAAAAAGAATAGACTGGTTCATTCCCGGATGGAATGCAATGACACTGGGGCAATGCGTGCCGTTCTACTTCGCTAACCGTCCGCCGATGCTTTATTCTATTGCACGCGGTAAGATTGCCGGCTACTCCGAAGGTCAAATTCCGGTTATTTACTTGGTTACGTCTGCGGAAATCATCAATGACAGCGGACTGCGCTATTGTTTTACAGACGGTCACGCAGTTGATTTCATCACAACCTATTTTCATTGTTTGGAAGATTTGCCCCGCATTGATTGGAAGATAGTCAATATGCAGTATTGGAATAATGCAAAAGTAGATGCCGACCGCAAGCGGCGAAAACAAGCCGAGTTTTTGATTTATGACTTTGTACCGTGGCAGTATATTGAAAAAATTGCGGTCATTGACTCTGTAATACGTGATAATGTTGCTTGTGTTTTTGATAAGTATCCCAAAGAACTTCACCGTCCCATATCTGTCGAACCCTCCTGGTATTATTGAGGTCATTTATGATTGAGTATTGTGAGGGGAATCTGCTGGATGCAGATGCTGAAGCCCTCGTGAATACAGTTAACACTGTTGGAGTAATGGGAAAGGGCATCGCCTTGCAGTTCAAACAAAGATTTCCTTTGATGGCGAAGGAATATGAAGCCGTTTGCCGCCGGCACGGACTGCAAACCGGAAAGGTGCATCTGTGGAAGAATGCGTTTTTTCCCCCGCGATATATCATCAATTTTCCCACAAAAGAGCATTGGAAGAGAAAATCGAAAATAGCGTTTATTACCACCGGTCTGCAAGATATGGTATCCGTTATCCAGACGTACCATATTCAGTCGATAGCCGTTCCGCCGCTCGGCTGCGGATTAGGCGGGTTATCCTGGACGGAGGTCGAAATAGAAATTCAAAAATATCTTGCTCCGCTCAACGAAGTGAAAGTTCTATTATTTCCGCCGGCAGGTTTCGGAGCCGCTATCGCAAGATGGCGGCAAAAAAACGCTGTCTTACGGTAACGGCTCTGATGATGCTGGGCTATTTCCCCCCGTACCTCTCCTGCTCAATTTGTTCGAGCGTTTTTCCTGCCGTATTCGGGCAGAATATCGTACCAACGAGCATACTAATCGCCGCAAAAGTTACGAGAATCCCGGCAGCGATTCCCATTCCTTCGCCGTTTTTGCCGATAATCTGCGGAACAACGAAAAGCCAAATGCTCAAACAGCACCGTGCCGCAAAGAACGAAAAACCTTGTGCCGCCGCCCGGTAACGCGCCGGAAACATTTCCGCTCCCCACATTTGGTAAAACGCCTGTTGACCGGAACCGTTGTTGATGCCCATCAAAATTGAACCGGCAGCAAAAACC
>JAITQJ010000074.1 GCA_031288955.1 Planctomycetaceae bacterium
GTAAAAAGTTGCCGTATAAATAGTCATTGCAATAATCCCCATAGAACGTCCTAAAAACAAGACGAAAGCACTTCTTGCGGACAAAACTCGTCTGTGCTGTACCCAACAGAGAATTGATAGTATAGGTTGTGGAACAAGCCTACTGAACAACTATGCTGCTTTGCGTTCAAAGGCGGCTTCAATCTGTATTTGCAGCATACGTATTTCACGCTCCATCTCTGCCCGCTCCTGGTGCATACGCTTTAACTGCTCCTCTAACCGCTCTTCACGCCGTTCTAATTCCAGTTCCCGAACCTTCAAGTCTTTTTCACGCTCTGCCAGCACGTCATCGTTTTGCGATATTAGGCGGTCAAGTTCGTCTTTTCTCGATAACAGTTTTTCGTGCTGCTCTATCATCAATTCACGGGTCTGCTTTAACTCCGTCTTTTGAAGTTCGACCTTCGTTAATGCCTCTTGATATTCGTCCGCCAAACGAGTCCGTATTTTCATCACCGAAGCCTTCAAGTCTTCCGCATCAGACTCGCCGGCAAGCCGCAGCCATAATTCTTCGGTCGCCAAACGTACTTCCAGCGTTTCCCGGTGCATCTTGCCGAGTTCCTCGCGGGAACGTTCCAGTGCCAACTTCATCTGTTCAAGCCGCTTGTTTTGCACCGCCAAATCCTGACGCTCCTCTTCCAAACGCCGCAACGCCAGTTCCTGTGTTTCCCGAAGCCGCTTGCGTTCCGTCTCGACCGCCTTTTGCAAGTCGCGGCGTTCGCGAACCAGTGTCTCCCGAATCCGGCTCGACTCGTTCTGCGATTCTTCTAATTCCGTTTTCAGCGTTTGCAGATTAGTAAATTTCTTTTCGTTCGCCGTTACCTGATATTCCCGCAATTTCAGATTCTCTTCGAGAGCGGCAATTTCCATTTCACGCTTCTTCAGCCGGGCTTCCGTTTCAAAGACTTCCTTTGCCCGCTCCTCCAAATTGTTTTCGCGGCGGACGATTTCTTCGCTTTTCGTTTTGCGGACATTTTCAAAGTCATTCCACTGACTCTCGAACGTTTCCCGGCGGAGATTCCATTCCTCTTCGGCTTGCTGTATCAGAAGTTCCCGGCGGTGCAGCATCTCTTCTTTTTTCGCACACTGCCCTTCCTTTTCGTTACACTTGGCAGCGTAATCGCTTTCGAGAGTTGCTGTCCGGCGTTCCAAAGATTCTTCGATTTCCTTTCGCCGGTTCTCAAATTGCCGCTCGGCTTCATCATAGCGGGCGGCAAACTGATTTTCAAGTTCCGTCTTTTTCGATTCGGTTTCTCTGTTCAGCGTCCGAAGCCGGTTTTCGTATTTTTCGTCAAGCGACCGGACTTCGACCTCATAGCGGCTTCGTTCAGCAGACAACTTCTGTACAAAAGAATTTTCGGCTTCCCGGCATTTTGCATTGAAACGTTCCTGATACTCCTGTTTTCCGGCGGCAACCTGTTCTTCAAGTTGCTGCCGGTATTCATCAATGCGGGCGACTAATTCCTGTTCCCGTTGAACGGAAATTTCGCTCAACTCTTTTTCGCGGCGCACGAGGCGGTCTTCAATGTCTTTTTTTCGGGTTGCTAAATCCAGACGTTCGTTTTCGAGTTCCCGACGTATGCCGTTGAGTTGGTCTTCAATTTGTGTCCGGTTGAGTTGCAGCGTATTTTCGGCTGTTTTGACGTGTTCGTCCCGTTGAGCAATTTCGTCCATCTTCGCCTGCATCGAGACCTTCGTACTTCGGACAAGCGTTTCAAATTGTGCAATGCGGGCGTTGAGTTGGTTTTCACGGCGGTCAATATCGAACTCCGATTCCGCTCTGCCGGGGAAATCGTCTGCACTTCGCTGTTTGAAAGAGGAAGAGAACGGAACAAACGGCGGCAGCGAATTGCCCGCATCACTGCCGGTTTTGAGTCCGTCACTAAGGGAATCGAAATCGTTTTTGTCAGAAAAAATCGTCGGGCGCATCGTTATTCTAAATTGATGATTGATGATCGAAAATTGATAATGAGAGGAAAATGGAAAACGTTATGCCTGCCTAATTCTCCATTTCCCATTTTATCAATACCAATTCATCGGCTAGTATCCGTTCGCCACCGGCGGCTGATAAACCGGAGCATTGCTGTTGCCGTAAACACCCGCAGCGGGCTGCTGTGCCGGTGCCTGATTACCATAATAAGGTGCAGCAGGAGCCTGCTGTTGTGCGGCATAGACCGAAGCATTCTCGCCGGGAGCCGCAAACGGAGCATAGTTGCCGTTGTCAACGGGAACCGGTGCTGCGTTATAACCGCTGTTCGGAGGATATGCTGCCGGTACTTGCGCGCTGGTCGGCTGATATGCCGGACTGTTGGCGGGCGGATAATAATTCGCTGCCGACGTTTGCGCCACCGGATTACCGGGATTGTACGTGTAATTATTCGGTGAACCCGCCGGTGCGGCTGACTCGCCGTAATAATTCGTCCCTGCCGGTGACGGTGCAGCAGCCGAAGCCAATTTGCTGCTGTCGGGAGCCTGCGGGGTGCTGTATGCACTCGGCGGCAAAGTATCCCCGGTTTGATGGAACCGGGCATCTTCTTTGTTTGCCGCACTATAATTACCGGCAGTATAACCGCTCGGCGGGGCACTGACACTCGGCTGTGAACCCAATGACGGCTTTGTGTTGGCTAGTGCCGCTTCATTCCGTTTATTTTCAGGATAGCCCGGTTTATTCTCAAACGGCTTTGTCCAAGTGTAAGATTTCGGGTTGTACCAGGGACCGCCGTTGCTTCGGCAGCCGATACTGCTTCCAACGAACGCTGCGGTTACGAGAAGCATAACAATAGTCGAGGAGTGAAAACGCATAAACGAGTCCCTTACTTTTTTTGACCGGTGTTGCTCGCCGGCTTGGTTTAACAAAAACGATTCGGTTAAGGGCAGCAACAGAATTTTCCGCAACATCGGAATAACGCTGTGTTCCCTTGCTAACGGTAAAATCGGAATAATTTACCCATTCCTAAAATAAATCTTTTAGTTTTTAGCAATTTTTTTGCTTTTTTCCAATTCTGCCGATAACACAGGGGGAATTATGGAAATTTTCCGCAAGAGTGTCAAGAGGAGAATTTATATCTTTATTCTTCGCTCATCATCCGCAGCCATTCGTGCAGTTTGGGACGGTAACCGAGGCAATGACTGATATATTGGTTGAGTAAATTTCGGACTTCGCCGGAAATGCTGCGGCTTATCGGAAAACTGCGCCAATGTCCGTCTTTATCGCGGGGGTTGATAAGAGTTTCAAACGCGTTCAATGCTGCTGCTGTTACGCCGACGGTATGCTCCTGATTGTCAAAGCACTTCGGACAAAGCACACCGCCGTCCAGCAAAGCGAACTTTAAGCGGCGTTCCGGCAAACGTTCAACGGCTGCATTGCATTGAACACAATACCGCAGCGACGGAAAATGTCCCGTTAAATGCAGCAGATTGCCTTCAAAGCGGACAAGTGTCCGCATCACAAAAGAACCTTCTTCGAGCCGCCGCAGCACTTTAACGGTTAAATCGTACAGTGCCGGCTGCGCATCACCGGCTTCGGTAAAAGCGTTGACTAATTCTGCGGCATAAAGACCGGCAAAGGAACCGCCGAGGTTTTTGACCGTTACACGAAAACGCCGCAGCAGTTTCGACTCGGTCAGCAAATCAAGCGTACCGCTGCGTTTCGGAATGTAAGTAACGGAATTAACTGCCAGCATATCCAGCGACGATTCAAAGGGACTCTTAAGTCTTCGTCCGCCTTTTGCCAATGCCTCGATTTTTCCGTATTGCCGGGTCAACGCAGTTACAATGCGGCTCGTTTCGCTAAAATCAACCGTCCGTATGATAAGAGCCTCCGTTGTCCGCATCATCGTTTAGTTCTGGTTATCCCGTTCGCTGCTGTATGTTTCGGCAGTATAACGCAAAATTGCCAGCGTTCCCCAAAGCAGATTCGCAACGATAAAAATTCCTAAAAACAGTTTTGCATTGTCCGCCGAACCGCTGCCGTAAGAGTGCATACTGCCCTTAAAAACAAAGTTAATACCGTACCAGGTGATAATGACGGCAATCGACGCAAACAACGCCCCGACCATCACGCCGATTTGTCCGTACCAGCGGGCAATAACGCCGTGAAGCACCATCACGTAAAACATTATCGTTATCAAAGCCCAGACCTCTTTCGGGTCCCAACTCCAAAACCGTCCCCAGGAATAATCCGCCCAGCGTGCGCCGAGTACCGTGCCGATAATCAGCAGCAGCAGCGATAACTTCAGCAGTTTATTGATTATCGGCGAACATTGCCGGCTCATTACCGGCAACTGCACACGTACCTTGCCGTTCGGTAAATCTGCCGCCGTTCTTTGAAATTTGCCGAACACGACACTCCCTAACGCCGCTATCGAAATACCCCAGGCAACAAACGCTGCCGCATAACTCGCAACAATCGCAATAACGTGAACGGTCAGCCAGAAATTACTCCGCAGCACTGCCGCTATCGGACGGATTTCAGGATTAAATTCTGCCGAGTTCAGGTACGCTGCCAGACCGGCGAGAACCAGCACCGCTGCGGCGATGACGATAAAAAGTTTACGCTCAAGGATGCCGTTGCGCGCCATCGTGAACCAAACCGAACCGCTGTTGTCCGTTGAAGCCGCCGCTGCCGTCTGCTGAATGTGTTCACCAGCAAAAACGCTGCTGAATTCGCTGTGCCGGACATCTGACAGCGGATGAATATCCGGTGCGGACGCATAGACACCGGAAGCCGTTGCTGCTGCCGGCGTATCCGTTTTATAGGAAACGATGCCGAGTTCCGAAGCAATGATTCGCGGCTGCAACAGCATAAACGGTACGGGGACAAACATTAGAATGAACCGCGGCAGATACCAAACGGCAGCCGACCAGCAAATAACGATGACCAGCATATCGATAACGTCGTTAACCGCAAGCATATTCTGTGCTGCCGCCCAAAGCCCGTGTTCTGCCGCATAGTGTCCGCTGCATAACATCACGATTCCGTAAAATACGGCGTACATCAGTACCAAGCGGAACGGCATCAGAGAACCCTGCCAAATCAGCCGGACTTTCGCAAGCGACTCCTGACGTGTTTTCTCTGATTCCTGTTCATCCTGTATCCGGTGCGGCGTATCGTGGTGCATTACACCGAAGTCGGCTGCCGCCTGCCGCATCGCAAATTCGCCTTCGGTTTCGTTTTCGCCCCGCGCCGTAACGTCCGTTTTTTTCTCCGTCAGCAATTTTATCATCAGATAAAGCGACGGAAAACGGGCATAATGCCAGCCGATTTGCAGCACCGGCTGCAAAAGCGGATAGAGCGAATACCAAAGTCCGAACAGTCCCGCACAAAACGCCGTAAAGACAATCGTTTCGTACATATTTGTTACAGGAGCCCAGCCGGTAATACTCGCCCGCATCGCACCGCCGATGAATGTTATCAGCACCGATAAAAGCAGCATCGCCGCCGCTGCCGTATTCAGAAATTCTTCAAACGTGTTGGTGTAATCAGGACGCTGTTCCGCATCACGTATGCTGTCGGCGGTCAAATAAACCGAATATGACGGTATGCCAATCATATCCCGCCGGACGGAACCGCAGAAAAAGGCGCAAAGCCCTAAAACTGCCGCAGCCGCACCGAAGATGAACATCCAGTAAAACGGTTCAAAAC
Source organism: Planctomycetaceae bacterium (assembly GCA_031288955.1). Taxonomy (GTDB): domain Bacteria; phylum Planctomycetota; class Planctomycetia; order Pirellulales; family Thermoguttaceae; genus WRKP01. Next base: position 5,681 of record JAITQJ010000074.1, read on the forward strand.
GTGTGTAATTGTATTCCCTGACCAACACATTCGTTACTGGATACGCTGTTTTTTTCAGTAAATCTGTAACAATCGGGTCTTGTATGTCGGCTATTTGTTCACGGGACGGCTCAATTTTCGCCGCCGCTGCCTGAATGACATTTTTCAGCGATGAAGCCCGCGGCGAAAACTGCGTATCGCCGTATTCAACGCCCTGTGTTACATAAGTCGATAGAAGCATACCAAAATCCGTGCGAACCGCATTGATAAAACCGCTGTGCTGCTGTGCTGTTGTTTCTTCTTCAAATATCAATTCTTCTTCGCTTGCCGGCTTCGCAAACATCTCATCTTGCAACTTTTTTTCCTCCGCCTTCTGCTTTTTTTCCGCTTCCGTCAACGGCTTGCCGTCTTTATCCTCCGGCGTTTCGCCGTCTGCCGGTTGCTCCTCGTCTGCTGATTCTTTCTTTTCGTCTTCTTTGTCCGGTTTGGTGGTCGATAACACACGGACGCTTTCGTTGATAGCATCAAGCGGATTATTCGAGACCGCCGCCGACTCCAGTTCGTCTTTAATGTCCGTTCCTTGCGGTTTTCCGGCATCTGTCTCGTTTGCTCCTGCGGCACGCGGGGCTGTCGAGATATGAATCAAATCCGTATCAACCGGTTTCTTCTCCGCCTGCTTTTGCGCTGCCGGTGCCTGAAACTGCGGGTCAAAAAAACGTTTCACGAAGGCTTCGCCCGCTGTCGTTATCATCTGAAACGAACCCCAGGGCTGTACACCGAACGTCTCGCGTCCCTCGTCAATACCGCCGCAGGATAACAGCGAACAAACCGGCAGTATCCGTAATGCCTGACCGTCATCGTACAACGCCAGATAAGCCGCCTCGGTTTCATAACGCAGCCGCTTGACCGCATAATAATAACCCG
>JAITQJ010000103.1 GCA_031288955.1 Planctomycetaceae bacterium
TGGCAGACGTTACATTTGCGGAGTTAGCAAGAGGAGGCAGTGCCGTCAGCCGGCTGGGCAGCCGGCATACGGCAGGCTTTAATTGTGGATTGCTTGACGGTTCGGTTAGGTATGTTAGAGATACGATTGCCCCGCAAACGCTTGAAGCATTGGCAAATCCCAACGACGGCAAGGAGGTTACGCTGCCGTAAAAGCGTTTGTTTTTTGCCGCAATCTTACGATGCGGTTCTGAATGGTTAACGTTACAATAACGGACAGCAGGTTGAATGCTATCACACTTGCTAACATCGCAATTTATCTGAAAAATTAGTTAAACACGCCCTAATGCTTAAAATGCCTTCGTCCCGTGAATATCATCGGTATCCCGTACTTGTTGCACGCCTCTATGACGGCGGCATCATACGGGAACCGCCGGGCTGAATGACTGCCTTGATTTGATACTCCGCTATTAGGTCAATCGAATCGGGAAACGGAAAAAACGCATCACTGCTCAATACACTGCCCGTTATCCGGTCGCCCGCCTTCCTGACAGCAATGCTGACCGAATCAACCCGGCTCATCTGTCCCGCACCGGTACCAAGCAGCATCCGGTCTTTCGCTAACACGATGGCGTTCGATTTCACGTGCCGCACCATCGTCCACGCAAAACGAATCGTGTCCCAAAGAGCCGGCTCCGGTTTCGTCTCCGTAACAACCGACCATTGACTTTCGGGGTCAGGCTCCGCATCGGTCTCCTGCAACAACGCCCCGCCCTCTAAATACCGCAACTGCCAGCGTGCCGGTTTATTCGCCAGTGAACCGATGTGCAGCAGCCGGACATTCGTTCCCCATTTCGGTTTTTTCGTCAGGATATTGAAGGCTTCTTCGCTGAAAGACGGGGCAACAACCGCCTCAACGAACAACCCCGGTGAAGCCAAAACCTCCGCCGATGCGGCATCGACTTCGCGGTTGAAACCGAGTACCGAACCGAATGCACTCAACGGGTCGCCCGCCATCGCATTGCTGACGGCATTTGACAATACTTCGTGAACAGCCGCCCCGCACGGATTGTTATGTTTGATAACCGCTGCCGCCGGCAATTCAAACGCCCGAACAATGCTCAACGCTGAATCCAGGTCGAGCAAATTATTGTACGACAAATCTTTGCCGTTCAGTTGCCTCGCCGAAACGACATCGGCAGAAGCGGATTTTTCCGCCTCGCTGCCGTTTTTATACACAGCGGCTTGCTGATGCGGATTTTCGCCGTAGCGCAGCACATCAACGCGTACCAACTTAGCGGTCAATGCTGCCGGAAACTCTTCGCCGTCAAGCCGTTCGGTAAAGAATTGAGCGATAGCGTTATCGTAATTGCCGGTCAGTGTGAACGCATCACGGGCAAGACTTTGCCGCATCGGCAGCGTTGTATGACCGTTTTTTTGGATTTGCTCTAAAACGGCAGGATACTGTTCCGGCGAGGTAACAATGGTAACAAATTGATGATTTTTCGCCGCTGCACGAATCATCGACGGTCCGCCGATGTCGATATTTTCGATTGCCTCTTTCTCCAGAAGAGCGGGAGATGAAGGCGTACTTGCCGTTGTATCCCGATGCAATTTCGCAACGGTTGCTTCAAACGGATAAAGATTGACGACGACGAGTTCAAAGGTTTTGATATTATGTTCGGCGAGGGCGTTCATATCGCCGATGTTATCGCGCCGGCAGAGAATACCGCCGTGAACTTTAGGATGGAGTGTCTTTATTCGTCCGTCCATCATTTCGGGAAAACCGGTGTAAGCGGCGACATCCTGAACGGGCAGTCCCTCATTTTGAAGAAATGTCCGGGTTCCGCCGGTGCTGTAAAGTTCAACGCCGGCTTCGTGCAGACCTTTCGCCAATGCGGCGAGTCCCATTTTGTTGCTGACGCTGATTAAGGCACGTATGATTTTAGGTGAATTCATTGTGTTAAAGTTGATGTTGTGTTAAATCCGGCGGAGCGACTACACCGTCAACTCAAAAGCCGCACGGCAAAGGCAGCATTACCGGCTGCACCAGGACTTTTTCAAGTCCCGCTTTTGAATTTTACCCGTCGAGTTTTTTGGTAATGTGTCTTGAAATACTACCGTCTTCGGACATTTGTACAACGCTAAATGTTCCCGGCAATACTTCTGCAACTCCGACACCGTTACCGGCGAGTCCGCCGCCCGAACGACAAACGCTATCACGCTTTCACTCAACGTCTCATCGGCAATGCCGACGACCGCCGCCTCCTGCACTGCCGGATGATGATGCAGCACCTCCTCAATTTCACGCGGATAAATGTTCATTCCCGCACGGATAATCACATCTTTTGCCCGGTCAAGAATATAAACATAACCGTCCGCATCACATTTTGCAATGTCGCCCGTCTTAAACCAGCCGTTGACAAATGCCGCCTCCGTCGCCGCCGAGTCCTTGTAATAGCCCTTCATTACATTATGTCCCCGCACAACAAGTTCACCGGCTTCTTCTGTGTCCGCAAACGCCCCGTCTTCCCGCATTATTTTGACTTCCGCACCGTATATCGGCGGACCAATCGAACCGGGCTTATTGACCGCACACCGCTGCCCCAAAAGTGCTGCGTGCGGCTCGACGGCGTGTGTCATACACACGATAGGACTCGTTTCCGAAAGACCGTAGCCTTCATTTATCGGAAAATGGAATATCTTTTCAAACTCGCTGTACAACTCGGCAGGCAGCGAAGCCCCGCCGCTGATTGCCGCCCGCAGATGCGCTAAATCGTACTGCCGCCGGCGCAGCATTTGCAGCATCAAATTATACATCGTCGGTACGGCAGCGATATGCGTAACCTTATGCTTTTCCATTTCGCCCAAAGCCTTACGGACTTCAAAATGCGGTATCATCACAATCGCCGCTCCAGCCAGGAGCGGCGCATTCTGCATTGCCGTCTGACCAAAAGTATGAAAAAGCGGCAAGACCGCAATCGCGGTATCACCGTGTTTGATAAACAGCGTCCGGTCTTGGGCATAAAGGGCGTTGGAGAACAGATTAAAATGCGTCAACTCAACGCCCTTGGATTTGCCGGTCGTTCCCGAAGTGTACAAAATCACGGCGGTATCATCGGGCGACGTTTGCGCGTAATCGGCGTTGCCGGGCAATTCGTCAAGCAATTCGTCGAGAACGAACTTGACGGGACGGTGCAGCGGTCCCATCGTGTAATGTCCGAGAACGTTTTCCGGTAAATCACAGCGTTTCGCTCCGATAAAAAAGATATTGATGCAGGAATCAGTTTTTTCAAATGCTTCCAGTCCTTTTTCGGCAAGCGTGTGCCAAACGACGACGTGTTTTGCGTCGGAATGTTCGAGAATATCGGCAATTTCCTGGGACAAGAGTTGGACGTTTATCGGCACGACAACCGCCCCGATACGCAGTGCGGCGTAATAAATTGCCGTAAATTCGGGGACGTTCGGGGCAAGAAGGAGAATGTGGTCGCCTTTTCTAACACCTTGAAAGAGGAAAAACTCGGCGATTTTTCCTGTCCAGCGTTCTAACTCTGCAAACGTATAAGACCGGTCGCCGCAGATGATTGCCGTATCTGCGGGATACAAGGCTGCCGATTGTTGCAACGCCGAGGCAAGGTTGAGAGACATTTATCAGTGTAATTTTCAATTCTCCGCCCTCTCATTATAACGGTTGAAAATATCTGTGCAAGTTTCAGGATTTTATCGAGGACAGCGTCATAACCGCTTGACTGTGTCCTGTGTCAAACCGGTTGTTTGGGCAATCGTTGCAGCGTCAATGCCGAGCGACTTCATCTTGCGGGCAATTTCAAGCACGTTTCTGCTTTGCTTTCTGCATTTCAACGGTAAACTGTTTGCCGTCGGGTGCCGTGCAGGCAATGTCGAAAAAAGTGTACCGGTAACAGACGAGCATTTTGAGGACACACTGCATTTGAGTCCGAAGGGCAATGCGGTTCTTGCTGAAACGGTTGCCGACGGACTAAAAAAGGGTAAAATAATTCCCGAAGCGGTTAGATAATGCAAGACATAACCCCTGTATTGAGCGAATTGGTCGAGCGTATCCTGTCATCGGAGCAGCCGATAGCCAAAATCGTTCTTTTCGGTTCTTATGCCAAAGGAACAGCAGGCGAAGAGAGCGACATTGACTTGATGGTTATCATCGACTCTTTGACGAAAAAACAGGAACTCTCATCATACCGCCTCTATGCAATCGGGGATAGACAAAATCACAAATCGCCTAGGGCGTGTTGACGCTTGCAATATAGGTAAAATAGGTGCTAATTTGGGCTGATTGAGAAAAATTTCAAAAAGCATTTTTTACTCAAATATAGCTATTTTCGCCTAAAATTCACAATTTTGCGAGTAGAGTCAACACGCCCTAGATGAAAGAATGCCTATGTCTGTAAGATATGGCGTAAATGACTCTGATGATATATCGATTAACACTCTATATCTTTCGCCAAGAGCAATTGACTGTATTTCTGTCTCGACGGACATTCTGTGGGATGGCGTTGAGATAGAGGGAAAAACTGATTTAGTATTTAATGCGATGAAAATTATGGCAGAAGACATAGAGCGTATTTTCTATGTCAAAGCTCGAGGAAGTAATAGGATTCCGCTATGTAGATTGCGTAGCCAGTGTCAACCTGTGCCATTTCATAGCTTAGGTGATGGAGTTTCTAGGTTATTTGAAATAATATTGTCTGTTGTCAGACTCTCTGGTGGAATTTGCTTAATTGACGAGTTCGAGAATGGTTTACATTGGTCGGTTCAAGAAAAAATTTGGAACGTTATTTTCAAGACCGCCCAAACTCTTAACGTTCAGATTTTCGCCACAACTCATTCCAAAGATACCGTTGAGACGTTTCAGAAAGTTGCTCTGCAATATGAGCGGCAAAAGAGCGGTTTTG
>JAITQJ010000125.1 GCA_031288955.1 Planctomycetaceae bacterium
ATCCCGATTGTAAGCGAGCGGCAATCCTTTGGTTAACATTATCAGCGACTGCAGCGCAGCGGCAACCCGCGCCGTCTTGCCGCGTATCAGTTCGAGAACATCGGGAAGAAATTAGCCGTATTGGGTACTTAAAAGGCGAATAGAGTTTTCTCGGAAACGTCGGGGATAGCGGACAGGTGTTTTATCAATGCGGACAGGTGTTTATTAAATCGAGCGAATTTTTCGGCTACGGCTTTGGCATCTTGCCCACTATCTTGAAATTCGGCTTCGGTTTTTTGCACACTATCTACAAATTCGGCTTCGGCTTCGGCTTTGGCTTTTTGCCCCCTATCTTGTGCTTTGGCTTTGGCTTTTTGCACCCTATCTTGAAATTCGGCTTCGGCTTTGGCTATGTCTCTTTGCAACTTATCTTGTGCTTTGGCTATATCTTTTTGCTCTCTGTCTTGGACTAGGGCTTTTTTCATATCCGCCGAAAAGCAACGGCGATTAGGGGAGGATTCGTTGTTCTCCTCTGCGTCTTGTCGTTCGGAGTCCGATTTTAGGCTGCCGGTTTCTACGTCTTCACGAGCTTTTTCTACCAGATGGTCGCGTATAATGTCCAACGTGTCAGGGTTGTGATTGCGATTTTCCTGCTGCACGGTATCTAGTGCCGTATCGTTCATTGTCTTGCTCCTTGTCGTGAGGGTTGATGTTATACCTACGTAATTCTGCAAAGAAAACAAAACAAATAAATAACAGTTAGCGTCATTCCAAGATTCAATTCGGCAGCGCACTACCAACGAAAATGCAAACGCGGTCGCGGTGCCGCTGGAAAGGTTCCGATTCAATTACTCTCCCCCGAAACAACTATTGACAACGCTGAAAAAGCGGATCAAAATTACGTCAAAATTGCCTCCTTTGTTCAGTTGCTCAAAATCTTTATCAGTAAGAGGGGGCAGCTGAAAAGGATTTAAGTCATCTTCCGGTTGAAAGGCACATTGAAACGAACACAATGAATCATCAAGCGTCAAAGCAAAAGTATCTCCCAATACCGGATACTGTTTTACGATTTCTTTAGAAAGTATTTTTAGTCTTGCTTCAACATCACTGCGAACCCAATGTTCAATCCCAGTCAGTTGGTCGTAAGCCTTTTTCAGAGGGACAGGATTATGGCTCAACGGCGGAACAACAAACAGTTGCGCAATAAAAAGTAAACGCTGTGCTTCGTGTGCCTTGATGATAATTTCTGTCTGATAATCCGATTTAGGAAACTGCTCTGCCTATTCTGTTACGGTTTTTTCAAATTGTTTCCTGCGTCAATCCGACATTCGGGAATAAAAAATCCTAACAGAAGACGATTTTTCCACCGTCCCCAGCGTGTTCAGAAAACTCACTTTCGCCGATTCAGGAATCTTTTGGGACGAGTCAACGCCTGCAAGTATCGCCTTCGCCGACGACACACCGTTGAGTTGTGCCTGTTCCGTTTGTGAAAAAACATCGGCGGTCAATGAAACACAAAGCGGTAACTAACAGAATTCGCAGCATTGTTTTCAATTTGTTATGAAGGGGAGGATTCAGTCAGGAAATTTCAAAAAACAACAATTACCGAAGATGACTCCGGCGGCTTTACTGACCACACCCCGAAACCCGTCCCTCTTCCCGATTTTTACCCCCCAATCGTTTTTTGTCAACGGGGGGCTACCGGGAATGGTTCAATGCTTGACTTTAGGTTTGGGATTGTACGTTCCCCAGCCGTGTGTTCTCCGGTCTTCGTACTCTCTTTTAGACGCGTCCTCGTAATTTTTTGTCGGGAAATCGACCGCACCGAACACCATCCGTCCCGCACTCGTTTGCAGAACACTCGTTACCGTCATCACGACACGCTGATTCACGTACTGCGCCCCGTCTTCAATCACGACCATTGTACCGTCATCCAAATAACCGATGCCCTGTGTCGGGTCCTCGCCGGTTTTGACAATGACTATGTTCACTTTTTCGCCCGGCAAATAAACCGGCTTCATCACCGTCGCCAAATCGTGCAAATTGACGAATTCGACCATATGCACCTTCGCAACCTTCGTCAAAGCGTATTCGTTGGTAACAATTTTCCCTTCGAGATATTTGGCGAGTGCCATCAACTTTAACTCGTTAGGCTGCCCCTTGTACTCCTGTAAATCACTGCCGTCAATCGTTACATCAATCGTCTTCGATGCCTGCAATTTAGTCAGCATATCCAAGCCCCGCCGTCCCCGTGTCCGCCTGCTTTTATCGCTGGAGGCAGCAATCGACTGCAACTCTTCGACGACAAATCTCGGTATCACGAGCGGATTATCAACAATTTGCGTATCGACAATGTCGCAAATCCGTCCGTCGATTAACGTGCTGGTATCAAGTATCATCGAGCGGACACCTTTGACGCTTCGGCGGAATTCAACGTACGGAATAATAAAACGGAAATCGTCTTTCGTCTGAAACAGAAAACTTGTGCAGATATAGCACAGCGACATTCCGATGACCAGCGTTACATTCGACCGCATTTGCGGGTCGTTATAGTTGTTCCAAAGCGGTGTCAGCGCATAATCGGATATCAGCGTCAAAAACAGCCCGATAAGGATGCCGAAATAAATCGACGAAATCCAGCCGACCCGTTTTTTAGGCAGCAGCATATCGAAGACAACAAGTGCCGCTGCCGTCAGGAGTACACCGTAAAAAGTCCAAAGCGTGTAATGTTCCTCACCGTGCAGACTTTGCGAGTTGACGGTCAATATGTACACCCCGATGCCGCTGGCAACGAGTATGAAAACACTGCGAAGTATGACTAATCCCATAGTTAATAGTTATTGTTAATTGGTTGGTGATTGTTGTTATTGAAGTTTACCCAGCAAAGCGGCTATCCTTGCGTGGAAGTCGATAAGGTTCTGCCATTGTGAAGCCGAAACAGTAACGCGGAACGCTGTCGAATCTGCGGTACCGTCCGCTTTTTCCGCCTCCACGTGAACGGACGAAACAAGCGACCGGAGCCGAAGATGCGTATATTGCAGAAATTCTTCGAGCAGTGCATTCTGGTGCGGCGATAAGTCTTTCGGCAGTGTCGGCAGCGATAATAATTGCAGCGGAAATAATTCCTGCGGCGAAAAACCCTGATAGATTTCCCGAAACAGCATTTCCGATGATTTTACATTCATTGACGAATCGCTGCCCACCGACCGCGTTAAATCTCTGACTTCGCCGGCATCGCTGCCCATCACGGCGGCATTTTTTTCTCTGTTTTGACGCAGTGCCGCCAGACGTTCGGCTATTTCTTCGGAC
>JAITQJ010000176.1 GCA_031288955.1 Planctomycetaceae bacterium
TCGTTTTCGTTTTCCGGTCTGACGGACGCACAGGGAAAACTTACGCCGGTGGCGCAGGGAAAGTACAAGGGAGTACCGGCGGGCAAGTGGAAGGTGGGTGTCAGCAAGGTGGAGTTCCGGGAAAGCGGCAATCTGGAGTGGACGGTAACGCTTGTGGACAAGCAGTATCATAATGCTTCGGAGTCGCCGCTGGAAATAGTGATTGCCAAGGGCAAGAACGACTTCACGTTCGATGTCGGCGAGGCTGTCGAAGAACAAGTAACGGAGAAAGTGCCGAAGAACGCAGGAGGGAAATAGGGAATAGAGTCGGGGGGCTGCGGTGCAGTAACCTACCCCCCCGCTCGTGCAGATAATTTGTCTGTTTCACCGCCAAGGATACTTCTTGCGGACAAAACTCGTCTGTGCTATGCTAACAAGGAATTGATAATATGGGTTATGAGGCAGGTCTAATGTTGTATTGACTTTCAGACACAAATAATCAATAATAACTTCCGGTATAATTAACATAAATGCACCGATGAAAAATTTTGGAATCGTTGGCTGCGGTATGATTGCCGGTTTTCATTCCAAAGCCATTGAAGCCGCCGGCGGAAAACTCGTTGCCTGTTTCGATAAATATCCCGCTGCTGCCGAACGTTTCGCCGCACAAAATTCCGGCTGCAAAGCCTATCAGGACTTTGACCGGTTTCTCGCTGATAAATCGATTGACATCGTAACCGTCGGCACTCCCAGCGGCGCACATTTTGACCCTGCACTCGGCTCCATCGAATCCGGCAAACACGTTATTGTGGAAAAGCCGCTCGAAATAACTCTTGAACGCTGCGATACATTGATTTCCGCCGCAAAAAAAGCGAACGTCAAGTTAGCAACCGTTTTTCACAGCCGTTTTCACGGTGCGTCCCGAACAATTAAAAAAGCCGTCGAAACCGGCAGATTCGGTACGCTGACTCTCGGCGATGCCGTCGTCAAATGGTATCGTACACAGCAGTATTACGACAGCGGCGCGTGGCGGGGAACTTGGGAACTCGACGGCGGCGGAGCGTTAATGAATCAGGCAATTCACACCATTGACCTTTTAATCTGGCTGATGGGCGATGTCGCCGAAGTATCCGCCCATACGGCTCTGTTAGCACACGAACGCATTGAAGTCGAAGATACGGCAACGGCAACGCTCAAATTTGCGAACGGAGCGTTGGGAACGATAGCCGGTTCAACGGCGGTGTATCCGGGTTATTTGAAACGCGTCGAGATTCACGGTTCGGCGGGCAGTGCGGTTTTAGAGGAAGAAGACATTATCAAATGGGATTTTGAAACAGCATTACCGGAAGACGAGGCGGTAAAAGAAGCGATGCGTAATCAAAAGTCCGGCGGAGGCGGAGCGGCAGACCCGACGGCGATTAACTTTACCGGTCACGCAAAATTATTTGCCAATATGATAGCGGCAATCGACGGTAAAGAGTTGCTCGCCGTTGACGGCACCGAAGGCAGACGCAGTGTCGAAGTGATTCTGGCGGTATATGAAAGTGCCAAAACGGGGAAACCTGTCAGGCTGCCGCTGTAAAATCAGTCCATTTTCAGCCGTCCGCAGTATGGTCCTATAAAATGTTACAAAAAACTTACGTCCGTTATATTGCCGCTGCCCTGTTGTTCGCGTGTATTTTCCTATACTACATCGTTTCGACAACCCATCGGAACCAAACACTTTACAGCAGCAGCAAAGACAAAACGGTTCTCTTCGGCGGAGAACGGGTTAAGTTCAGCCGCTTTGCCGGTGTTGAAACGCTGCGGCGCGAAAAGAAACAGGAACTCGTTGACGAAATCCTGAAAGTCCTTGCTCAAAAAGGAATGCCAGCCGATATTTTTACCGACAATGTATTTGAAGCGGTGAATATCGCTATTACATTAAATAACGCTTTTCAAGACGAGAACGAGAACAGAGATGACCTGAAAAAACTTTGGGATAACAGTCCGCTTACCGGTTGGGATGCGGATAAGAAAAAAACGGATGCCGTTGCCGAAATACTGCAAAGATATGAACGCAAACGAATGACCGTACGGGGAATGTTAGAACAGCCGAAAACGGTGTTTTATTATCTCTTTATCCGCGACAAGTGGCAGGTTCATATTGATACCGAAGCATCGCAGTACATCGCCGACTACGCTTTACTCGAAGAATATGCCGTTGCCAAAGCACTGCTTAAAGGAGATATACCGGCAGCAATCGAAGCCGTTGCTTATGTTTTCCGCTTGGCGCAGTTGGCTGACGATTTGAAAGTCGTCGGTGTATGCTGCGATGCAGCAACGACCCGTATGCGTTTTCTGGAAGTATTGCAGCGGATTATTCTCGACCCGAAAATGGATAAAACGCATTTGACGTTTCTGCGGGGAATGTTGACAGAACAGTTAGATAATTGGAAGCCGGAGCATTTGACTTGGTTCGGCGACCGGGCGAGCGGCATTTCGCTCTATCATCGGATAATGCTTTCCGGTCCCAATGAGGCGTTGGAATCTTTCGAGTTGGATAAACTCCAGCAGCGCGGCATATACAACACATTCCCGAAAACGTTTTTGAAGAATCACGCTTTAGATGAAGCGTTTTATCTGCTGTCAATGCAGAAGTTGATTGATGCCGGTAAGGAGCGGTTTTATAAGCGTATCGACACGATAAACGAAGTGCAGAATTCGATGTTAAAATTGCAGGACACGCCGATAGAACCGGTTGTTGCCTGTTTAATGCTTGATAACGTTGACAAGTTTATGCGGATTTTTGCGCAGGATTTATCCCGAATGGAAACGGCGGTTTTAGCATTGCAACTGGCTCTTGAAGCGAACGCGGATAAACAGCAGAAGTTGATTCAATCGTCGCTTGACCCGTTCACCGGCGAACCGTATCAGGTTCAACGCCAGGACGGTTTCATTGACGTTTCCGCTCAAAACCGCCGCAAGCCGTTTCGGGTTAAAAGTATGACAGTGAAAACGGAGGAGTGAAAATTTTTTGTTTATCGACAGTCCGCACTCTTTCGGCTACACATCTTCATTTTCTACCGGACGTTTTGACGGCGGCAGATACATCAGCAGTTTTTGCTTAATCACGCGCGGATTTTCGCCGGACTGAATCGCAATAACTCCTTTGAGCGTAATATCCATACATTGCAGTTCGTCATCGTTGATGAACCCTAATTTATCCGCCCAGGGCAGGAACATCAGGTTTGACAAAATCGCCCCGTAAAGCGTCGTCAAAAGAGCCACCGCCATACCTGCACCGACCTTGTCCGGGTCAAGGTCGGCAAGCATCAGCACCAAACCGACAAGCGTTCCAATCATTCCAAACGCCGGTGCATACTTTCCAAAGTTCGCAACAATGGAACGTCCGTAACCGTGCCGGCTGTTCACCGCATCAATTTCCGTGTTCATAATACTTTCGACAACTTCCGGCGACATTCCGTCCACTGCCATTCGGATACCCGTTGCCAGAAGAGGATTATCGATTTCTTCCATATGATTTTCGAGCGACAATAATCCTTCACGCCGGGCGGCTTCGGAAAGCGTTACAATCTGCTCTATCACTTTCAGCGAGTCTCTGTCCTTGGCAGTAAAAGTAATCAGTACAAAGTTATGCGCCTTTAATATCGCTCCCAAAGGGTAAGCAACCAGCATTGACGCAGTGGCACCGCCGAAGACGATGCACACCGAAGGCGTGTCCCAGAACACCTTGAGTTTATCAAAACCGCCGAGAGCAATCGATGTTATAATCAGTCCCCAACCGAGAACCAATCCGATGATGTTGGCTGTACCCATAACTTACGTGAATTGAAAATGGAAAATTGAAAATGGAAAATAATGTGAATGGTAAATGTGTTTCGCTTTTGCCCAATTTTCCATTATCCCCCCACCCCCCTACCATTCATCAGAACTTTTGATGCTGGCAGGCGGTTCGCGGTATTTTTTATTCGGGTCAGGCGGACACGGCTTGAACGAAAACGGTGCCTCCTTCGGCAGTTTTGCCTGTACTGCCGGATTTTTCAGGTTACCGAGTATTTTTGACATTACGTCATCGCTTAATTCATAGCCGATTTGCGTCGGCATTCCTTCCCAAACGACAGCACCATATACGGGGTCAATCAGAACGGCGTGCGGTATTCCATAAACGCCGAGCGCATTGGCAAACCGGCGGCGAGTGTCCACGGCAAGCGAAACTTTAATGCCGTCAAGCGTTGTCGGTCCTTTCATTTCTTTTAACGCCTTTTCATCGGTTTCACAAATCGAAACGACTGTGAGTTCGTTTTTATATTTTTCGCGAAAGTATTCTAACAGGGCTAAACTTCGCCGGCACGGCGGACACCACGTTGCCCAGACTTCGACGAGAACGAATTTGCCGGCAAAGTCCTTCGGCGGTTGGTTGACCCAGCGTTCGACTTCGATGACAGGTTCGCCGAGAATATCGGTTAGGGTATTATTGCGGTTCGTATCCGCCCAAAGATTACGGGGTTTTTGCTGAACGGGAACATTGGAACGTGTTGATTCAACGAGCCAAGGTTTTGCGCTGTCATCAGCGAAAGCACTAACGAGTCCCAGCACCAGTGATGCGGGCAACAGAACAGCAATCAGTATCTTTTTCATCTTGCAATAGGGTTAAGGTTTCGCCGCAAGCGGCATTTTCGAGACGACGGGAGGCACAAGCACAATTCTCCCATTCTCCCCTATTTTGCACATAAAGTCAACTCTTTGCAACAGAAGGCATCTCTTGCGGACAAAACTCGTCTGTGTTATACTTAACAGGGAATTGACAGTATAGGTTATAGAATAAGTCTAATGTCCGAAAACGAACAGTTTACCGTAACGTCCGGCGTGCTTCCCGGTGCAAACGAAGATTATACCGCCAAAGACCTCGAACATTTGAGCGACCAGGAACACGTCCGAAAACGACCGGCAATGTACATCGGAGACACCACCTCACGCGGTCTCCATCACCTCGTCAGCGAAGTCGTCGATAACTCCATTGATGAAGCAATGGCTGGCTTTGCAACGGCTATCGTCATTCAAATCAATAACGACGGCTCCGTAACAGTCGAAGATGACGGACGCGGTATTCCTGTCGAAGAACATCCCGACCTCAAGAAGTCAACTCTCGAAGGCGTGATGACCGTCTTAAAGTTCGGCGGAAAATTCTCCAAAGGCGCATATCAGACCTCCGGCGGACTACACGGTGTCGGCGTTACCGTCGTCAATTTTCTCTCCGAATGGTGCGAAGTTGATGTTGCACGTGACGGATTCATCTATCATCAGGAATATGCACGCGGTATTCCCAGCGGACCCGTAGAAAAAGTCGGAAAAACCGATAAACGGGGAACGAAAACGACCTTTATGCCCGACGAGGAAATTTTTCCCGAACGGAAATTCGATTACAATATCCTCTTCCGCCGCTTGCAGGATTTGGCGTTCCTCAACAGCGGCGTAAAAATCATTTACCGCGATGTCAGAAGCGGAAAAGAGGATACGTTTCTCTACGAAGACGGTTTGGTCGATTTCGTCAAAAATATGAACCGCTCAACCGATGCGGCACACGAGGAAGTCGTCCGTATCATCGGCAATGCCGAAGGCGTTAGCGTTGACGTTGCACTGCAATATACCATCGAATATACCGAAAATCTGCGTTCGTACGTCAATAACATTCACACGATTGAAGGCGGAACGCATCTTTCCGGTTTCCGTACCGCTTTAACCCGAACGCTCAACAATTACGGGAAAAATGCGAACCTCTACAAAGAGAAGACGCTTATACCGAGCGGCGAAGATTTTCGCGAAGGTTTGACCGCCGTGATTTCTATCCGCGTTCCGAACCCCCGTTTTGAGGGGCAAACGAAAACGAAACTCGGCAACAGCGAAGTTGAAGGCATCGTCAATTCGATTGTCGGCGAACAGTTGTCGAAGTTTCTCGAAGAACATCCGAAGTCGGCAAAAATTATCGTACAGAAAGGTATGGTTGCCGCCGAAGCGAGAGAAAGTGCCAGAAAAGCCCGCGCACTCATTCGGGAACGGAAAGGAGCGTTGTCGTTCGGCGGTCTGCCGGGCAAATTGCGGGACTGCACAAGTAAAGATGTGGATAAATGTGAACTGTATCTCGTCGAGGGAGATTCTGCCGGCGGCAGTGCCGAAGGCGGAAGAACACGGGAGTTTCAGGCGATATTGCCGCTGCGGGGAAAAATCTTGAATGTCTATCGGGTGCGGGACGACAAAGCGTTGGCGAACGCAGAAGTCAAGAGTATGATTGCCGCCATCGGGGTGGGGTTCGGTGAAGACGTGGACTTGCTGAAACGGCGTTACGGCAAAGTGATTATTATGACCGATGCCGACGTGGACGGTTCGCACATTCGGACGCTGCTGTTGACGTTCTTTTACCGGCAGATGTTTGAACTCATCAAGTCAGGACACGTGTTTATTGCGTGTCCGCCGCTTTACCGGATTCGCCAAAAGGGAAAAGATGACCGGTACATTTCGACAGACGAAGAAATGCGGCGGATTTTGCTCGAAATGGGTTTGAAAAATGCGGTCTTTGAACCGGGCGACGGACGGACATTTGAAGGCGAGGCGATGACAAAACTCTGCAAGACGCTTGCCGGTTTAGATGAGGCAATCGTGGCATTAGAAACACGGGGAATCAGTTTACGTGATTTATCGCTGCGGCAAGACCCTGTTTCGGCAAAGGTGCCGGTGTATCACGTGTTCTACGACAAAGATGAATACTGGTTCAAAGACAGGGACGAATTGCGGGCTTTCCGGGAAAAAATCGAACAGGAATCCGGTAAAGAGGTTGCGATAGCAGATGAGCAAACCGGTGTGCAGAAGGAAACGAAGCCGGAAAATGCAGAAGCAGCCGCCCCAGATGAAAACATCGTCAACGCGCCCCGCCTTTTTATCGTTGAAATTCACGAAGTCCGCACGTTGAACAAGCATCTTGCGGAGTTGCGGGAACAAGGTTTTGAAATTGATGCGTTGATGCCGGCAGAGCGGACGGGCAAGGATACGAGCCGATATTATTTACGCCGCGGCGACCAATCACAGGGGTTAGACGAATTGCGGCAGTTGTTGGCGGCAGTGCGGAGCGGCGGCGAAAAGAGTATGCAGGTAACGCGGTTCAAAGGGCTGGGCGAAATGAATGCCGAAGAGTTGCGGGATACGACTCTGCATCCGGCGAATCGGACGCTGATACAAGTTACGATGGACGATGCGGCGGCGGCAGACGATTTATTCCGAATCCTGATGGGGGATAAAGTAGAACCGCGGCGCGAGTTCATCGAAAAATACGCTCTCGATGTAAAGAATCTGGACGTATGAACGCTGCGGCAGCGGCAGAAGCATTTCGGACTTAATCAACGAGGCTGCCGTCCTGAAAACGGGCTGCAATATGCCGGCAGCGGTCTGCGACATCGTTGACTTCCCAGCGGTCGTCCGGTTTGACATATAACTCCGGCGGTGCATAAAACCAATCCGCTGTAACGGCAGCGTTGCCGATATGCAGCGATGTATGAACGGCATCCGGTTCCTCCGGTATTTCCGCCGTATTCAGCAGCGGCAGCACATCTTGCGGCAATAACAGCGTTTGACTGCGGCAGCCGGCGTTCGTGTTTTGCGGATAACGAATCATCAGCGGCAACTGAATGTTTTCGCCGTAAATGTCTTCGTTCGCTCCGATTTTTCCGTGTTCGCCGAGCGAAAAACCGCGGACAGAAAAGAACACAACGGCAGTATCGTCAAGGTCGGCAGCATATTCCAGCAAGCCGGAAAGAGCCTCGTCCAGAACGCTCATACCGCCGGAATACGCTTCCATTACACTTTGTAACGTGTCAGGGTCGGCATCGATAAAGTCCGGTACGGCAGTATCCGGGTACGGCATTGGGTCTTCGTCCGCCTGATGTTTCAACCGGTATGAAAGCGGAAAGTCCCAGGGACTGCGGAAACCTTCGAGATGCAGATGCAGAAAAAACGTTTCGGTATCGGGATTGAAGCGGTCGAGAATATCAGTTGCCGCCGCAAAGGCTTTACAAAACTGCGTTTCTTCTAACAGCGTAACCGGTTTGTTGCCGGCAGAATTCGGGAACTGCCGTTCGAGACAGTGTTTTTCGTCAAAGCCGTCGGAATAGTGATGCAGATACACGTCGGTATCATCGGTAATCAGAAATGAGCGGGTATTTTCTTTAACGAATTGCTCGCGGCTGTTGGAGAATGTGCCGAAGACGGCGGACAAATCAAGGGTGTTGGTATAATAGCGGTCGAACAGTACGGATTCGGCGGCAAGGGAGTCGATTGCCGGTGTTTGTATCCAGGTG
This sequence comes from Planctomycetaceae bacterium, assembly GCA_031288955.1. Classification (GTDB taxonomy): domain Bacteria; phylum Planctomycetota; class Planctomycetia; order Pirellulales; family Thermoguttaceae; genus WRKP01. Next base: position 8,328 of record JAITQJ010000176.1, read on the forward strand.
TTTCCAAAAGCCCCAATCATTCCGCAGTGCAGTCCGTCAATAGAAATACAGAGTACATTCATCGGCAACAAATTACTTAAAAATACGTGAGATGCTGTCTAGAGTCTTTTTATTTATCCAGATATTCGCTGAACCAGAGTGCGCCGAGGGGCATTCCTTCCTGCACCATATTGTTGACAATCGGGTCGTCGCTCGCCCGGCGGATTTTTGCAAACGCATCTTCGCCTTTTTCCAATATCCAAACCTCATTCGGCTTCAATACGTCCACCAAATACGGCTGATGCGTCGTTATGAAAAATTGCGATTGACGCTTGTCTGATGCAGCCGAACGCTTCCGAATTTCATCGACAAATGCTGCAAGAAGACGATGATACAAACCGTTTTCCGGCTCCTCAAAACATATCAGCGGCGGAGGCATCGGGTCGCCGAGCAGCAGTAAATACGCTATCAGTTTCAGCGTACCGTCAGACATCTGCGCTGCATAAAACGGCTTTGTTAATCCCCGTTCGTAAAACCGGACTAACAGTCTGCCGTCTTCGGCGGCAAAGGTTTCGATTTTACGTATGCCCAACACGTTACTAAAAACCTGATTGACTAAATCGTCAAGCAATGCCGGATGCTCGCGTTCCCAAAACGCAATAACATTTGCCAGATTGCTGCCGTTTGCTGAAAGATGCCGCTGCGATGAAACAAGCGGCGGGATGCGGGCGGCTTCCGGTGAAAAATAACAGAGATACCAACTGTCGAGAAACTCCCGAAACGCAACGATGTCGGGAAATTCGGTCAGATTGCCGAGCGTTGCCAGCACCAGCCGCCGCGTATCAGCAAGATGAATATCCTCGGCGTTCGTATGCGGACGGACGACTTTACCGATGCCGTTTTTGACGTAAAAATTCATCGAATCTTCCGCTCCGATTTCCGCCGAAATATGCGAAAGTGTTTCGGCATAAACGAACGGGATATTATACTTGTCGGCACTGATGCAAAGCGTGTACAGAAGCCGTCCGTATTGGATTTGAAATTCGATAATCCGTTCAGAACCTTCAGAAATAATGCGTTCAAACCCGCCGCGCAGCAAACAGGCTTGTTCGGCATTGCTTTTCAGACAATCGACGATAAAACCGAGAGCATCGCAAAGCGTACTTTTCCCGTAACCGTTGCGTCCGACGACAACCGTAATCGGTGTTAAGACTTCGCCGGCATTTTTCTGCACACCGGCGGCTTGTCCGATAGACATTGCCGGCGTGAAAATCGAACCGAGCGAAATATCTTTGAGAATACGGTAATTTTTGATACGAAGACCGAGTATGGAACGCATAATGAACGCAGTTAATCCCTTGTATTATTAAATCGCGGGCAGCCGTTGTTTTGACAGACATCATTCTACCGCAGTATCGGCAAAAATGCTATGCGAACCGTACTGCCGGATTAGAATATCCGGCATACACTCCGTTTTTCCTTATAATCCTCCATTTTCAGCCGTCTGTTCTCAATTTATTAAAGTATGCGGTGATTGTATTCCGATAATTCCTAATGGATAGGTTATTGCAGTCGAACGATTGTTGCCGGTTTGCCCAGAAAACCGGTTTAGAAGCAGAATGCCGGGAAGCACAAGGCGTTGTTTTACAGGAGTTTGGCGGGCAATGTCAGTCAACACTGTTTTTACGATAATTCCTCAATTATCGGAAAACAGGTTGCCGATAATGTTGTCAACGTGCAGCGTAAGGATTCGCTGCCGGCAGCAGAATACCTAACAGAAGCGTACGAAACAGAAGCCCTGACCCAGGATATTTTTCGGCAGACCGCAGGAAGCGGAAACCCGAAAGAAAATAGAAGGGCAATTAAATGTTCGGACGGAAGGATACCGTTTGAACGCAAACTTATTTAGTAATATCGGAGAGCCTGCTATGAAGGTTTTTACAACAGGTCAGGTTGCCAAGATTTGTAAGGTAGCCCCGCGTACCGTTAGCAAATGGTTCGATGCCGGAAGATTGAAAGGTTATCGAATTCCTGGGTCACAAGACCGGCGGATTCCGCGTGAATATCTGATCAAGTTCCTGAAAGAACACGGGATGCCGCTAGGAGAACTCGAAGACGAAACGTTAGCGAAAGTTCTCGTAGTTGCCCAAGACCAGATATTTATCGATAATCTGAAACGGGAATTGCCGGAAAGGTCGTTCCGCATTAGTATCGCTTCGAGCGGTTTTGATGCTGGAATTCAGGCAGAAAGTTTCCATCCCGATTCTGTCATTGTTGATTTTTCTATCGGCAAGATGGAGTCGGTACAGATTTGTCAGAACTTACGCAAAAACAGCGAATTCGGCGAAGTGATTTTAATTGCTTTGTTGCCGGATGACGGCAGTGTAACGAGTTTTGACCGGTCGTGTATTAACGAAACGTTCAAGAAACCGTTTGATACCGCTTTGTTAGCGGAAAGGTTACGCACGCTGATTGGTTCCAAGAAGGAATTGGCAGCGTAGAAGAAGTAATGACAGGTCGGCAGTAAGCCGTCGGAGCAAAACGGATTTTGCAAAGATGACGCGGTGCCGCTTTGAAGCAATATAACAGCCCAGACCAGAGGCGGGGATAACAGTCCCTGCCTCTTTTTTTGCATCTGGAGGCTTACACTTCTTGCTCTTGCGCTATCGCTTTTTTGCCCGCGAAAGCCGCAAAAAACACGAAATTTCTTTTTATCCCTTTTCGTGTCCTTCGTGCTTTTCGCGGTTGAAAAAAGTGATAACGCACCATTACGTTTATCCGAAGAGCGAACTGACGGAGAATGCGGCGTAACTCCGGTTGTACGTAATCGAGCTCATCGCATTCTGCGCCAGCAATTCCGACCGTGCCAGGCGGCTCGACTCCGTCGCCATATCGACATTGGATATGCGACCTTCACTTTCCGTTACGCTTGTCAATCGGGAATCCAACAACTTCTGGTTCTGTGCTACGATATTTTGGCTGTTACCGAGCGTTCCTGCTGCCGATGCAATTTTATCGGCTATGTTTCTGACGGCTGCCTGCGTGTTCGCTAATGTTGCATCGGTGATACCAGTTATCCACTCCTTTAGGTCTTTTGAGTCTGTACCGTCCGTACCCGAAATACCGC
>JAITQJ010000178.1 GCA_031288955.1 Planctomycetaceae bacterium
ATCGCCAATAAGGTCTATCCGCTGCCGCATCTTTGCACGGGGAAAGACGAGGTCTTTGTCGGCAGAATCCGTGAGGATATTTCGTTCGACAACGGTTTGGCGTTTTGGGTCGTAAGCGATAATTTACGAAAAGGCGCAGCGACGAATGCCGTTCAGATAGCCGAATGGCTGCAAAAGAATTGAATATCCGAAAAAAAAGAGACGGAAGAAACAATAGCCTGCGCCTCTTTCGGCATATATTCCGTTTTGTTTATTCCGGTTATTTCTTTAACTCCCCGACATCACGTTGCAGGGCTTTGAATTCTTTCCGCATCGCCGGCAGCGATTGCAGAGCGATTTGGATACGCATTTGTTCCTTTTCCGGCGTGGCAGGAATACCGACAATTCTGGCATCCTCTTCGACATCTGCAATGATTCCCGACATTGCTCCTAACACGGCTCTGTGTCCGATGTGAACGTGGTCTTTCACGCCGACTCTGCCCGCCATCACGACATAATCGCCCGTTGTTGTTGAACCGGCAATACCTGTGTGCGCGCAGAGCAGATTATGTTTCCCGATTTTGCAGTTATGCGCAATCATCACGATATTATCAATCTTTGTTCCGCTGCCGATAATCGTTGAACCGTACGTTGCCCTGTCAATCGTTGTGTTGGCTCCGACTTCAACCTCATCGCCGATAACGACGTTGCCGAGTTGCGGCGAAAGTTTATGGCAGCCTGCCGAAGAATCATAACCGAAGCCGTACGCACCGATAGTTGAGTTCGCGTGAATGATACAATTTTTGCCGATAACGGTGTCGCGGTACAAAACCGTATTGGGAAAGATATGCGTATTATTGCCGATTCTGCATCCGGCGGCAATCTGCACTCCGCCGTGAATTGTTACATTATCGCCGAGTTCGCAATCTTCGCCGACGGCGGCAAAAGGTCCGACAGCAACGCCGCTGCCGATTTTTGCCGACAGATGAATGAACGCCTTATCGCTGATGCCTTGTATTGTTTCGCAATGCCGGGGATGAAGGCAGCGAACGACTTTTTCAAAGGCTTCGAGGACGTGTTCGGTTTGTACAGCATTGAAACCTTCGGGCTGCACGCCCGGCGGCACGATAACGGCACCGGCTTTACTCTTACGCTGCAAAACGGCAAGCCGGTCGGGACGTTCAAGGAACGTAATGTCGGACGGTTCCGCATTTTGCAGCGGTGCAGCACCGGTAATCGGATAATTTCCGTCACCAACAACTTTGCCGCCAATAAGGGCAGCGATTTCAGATAAAAGCATAAAATTATCATAGAGATTTTCACCGAAGAATTATCGCAGATATGCGGCGGTTTTCAAGACGAAGGATAATCCGTCAGACGGAAGAGCCGGGACCGTCTTACAACTCCGCATCATACAACGCTGTTTCTTGCGCTGCGGTCATCAAGGTTCGGACGGAATACCGTCAATATCAATAACGGCAAATACCACGCCATATACAGACCGCCCTGATGTAATTGCCAAAACTGAATACCAAGCATCAATAATGCTGAACAACTAATCAGTGTTGCTAAATGTTTGTGCGCCGGATAAATAAACAGTCCGAAACATACTGCCCCGTACAATGCAAATATCGGAATTCGGTAGTACATATCCGCCGGCTGCCAAAAACCGTCCGGCTCGCTGAATACTATCAACGAAGCCTTGCCTGCCATATTCAGCAACTGCTCGTGATACGTTCCCAAATCCAGCGGCGATAAAGACAATAACGCCGCAAATGTTCCTATCGCTGCCGCAATACCGAAAAAAAACCGATAACGTCCCCTATGCCAGTAAAAACTGCACCAAAGCGGCACGAGCAGAACCGGATACCAAACCAATGCCGCCGCTGAACCAATGCCGAGACCGGCAAAAAGCGGACGGCGGTATAACGCTATCGACCAGAGAATCAATGCCGCAGGGACGAGATGGTCGAGTCTGCCGACCATCTGATTGGAATACGGATGAAGCAGATACAGAGCCGCACAAGCAATGCCCGTCCGCCAGGAACCGAAATGTGAATGACCAATGAACAGAAAAGCGAGAACAAGTGCCGAATGGGAAACGATAAGCAGGACGAAAGCGAAAGGCGGCACCGGCATAGCAGACACCGGACGGGATTGCGGCGGAGGCACTTCCGCAGCATCTTCTTCGGCTTTTTGCGGAGCAATGACACTTTGTGTTGTTACAACAATATCTGTGCGGTTTTCGATTACCTGAACCTCTTTATCGTCATCGCTCGTGCCGCTCTGCGGCGGTGCAGGAGACACAATCAGTGCCGGCGGAACGGCAGAAGCCGGCACCTCTGCCGCTTCGGTTTTATCCGATGCTTTTACCGGATGCGGCTGAATAATTTTTTGCTGAACTTTTTCCGGCGGGGCAAGAGCGAGATTAGTCTTTTCCGTCAGAACGATAAAAGGACGAAAGCCGGGCGGCAAATCGTTCCAATTTTCCAGCGGCACGTTTTGTGTGAACGGATTGATACCGATTTTCTTGTCGATATGCCGGGTCGTTAAAATCTGTTCAAGCCGAACGGTTCGGGCGGAGTCAATGTTATCGCCCCGATTCGCCGCCAGTGCCGCAACGACGAAGAACAGTAAGCACACACAGGAAAAAGCGAGACCGCCGGAAGTGAGATTCGGTTCAAGCAGCGGCCGGCGGTGCATCAAATTATCGCAGACGAGCCGGATACAAAACAAAAAGCCGACAATGAACAGCCAGGCGTAACCTTTCGTGCCGTCCTCCATTGCCAGAAAAATTAAACCCGGAGTCAACAGAATAAGCCCGATGAGGTCGAAGTTGCGGACACTCCAAAACCGGTTGAACTTAAAGAACGATGCCGAAATTATCAGCGCAGAGACGTAAAACCACGTCGTCGGCATCATCTCATATTGAAAAAACGAACTCGGCACTACTTTTAACTGATAACGGCAAAGGAATAATTGAAAACGAGGGGATAATAAGCGGAATCATTCAAACGAATGAACAACGGTAACCTGTTTGACGTGCCGGCTTTGCGGGTCGAAACAGCGTATCGTAATTTGTA
>JAITQJ010000181.1 GCA_031288955.1 Planctomycetaceae bacterium
TTTTACGGTAACGCAGCATTTTTTCCGTGTTGCGTATCCTTACGGCAAGATCGGGCTGCTGCTCGGCATTACGGCACTGCTTTATGCTTTGAGTTTCGCTTACGGTAATGCCGTCGGGCTGGGCGGACTGACAATCAATGAGTTGGGCGATTTGCCGAAATGGCAGCGGGTATATCATCTGTTTCGGCACATCGATTGGGGTATTATCGCCGTAAAAACCGTTATCATCGCCCTTTGGTGCGCCGCCGTCTGGTTTTCCGGTATTCTTTCGCCCGACGACAAAACCTTTGCCGCCGATTCGTTAAAAAAGATTCTGCGGAAGGTAAAGATGATACGCTGAACAGCGTTCGGTTCGGGTTATTCTGATTATGCTTTTCTAACCGGTTTTACCGGCTATGGACGTTTTTAGTTGACGTAGCGATTAAATCAACCGATACGATAATAAGCGGAAAGTCCTGTCAGCACGGATGCTGAACTGGTGTGGATGCCGGTTAAAAGGATTAACCGAAAGGAATCGTTAAAACGCTCTTGCCGTAGATTGCCGAAAAGGCTAACCTACGCAATAGTACAAGGATGTTACTGTAATGAAATACCTGCAACGCTTCACAAATATTGCTGTAAGTGTATTGTTCGTCGGTGTTTGCTGTCAATTCGGCTGTTCACCGCAGCAGCCGTTCTACCTGACGGAAAAAGGCAAATACCAGCAGCATTACATAGGCAAGGCAACAAAAATCGACTATCCTGATGTTGATGTCGGCTCACTGCCGGAGGTTGCCCGCACCATTCCGCCGTTGACGCTCGCCAATCCAGACCCGGCTTCGATTTGGGACCTCAAACTCGAAGAATCAGTTCAGATGGCGTTGAAGAACAGTAAAGTTATCCGCACGCTTAACGGTGTTGGTTTTTCCAAAGGCGGCGTGTCCGGCACTCCCGGTACGCTTTTGCAATCGCCCAACGCCGTTGGAACGGTATATGACCCCGCGTTAATCGAAAGCGACCCTCGTGCCGGTCAAGAGGCTGCGTTAGCGGCTTTCGACGGACAGTTGACCGCTGCGGCAAATTGGCAGAAAGAAACCTCTGCCGCTTGGAACGGTTTCGGAACGTATGGAAGTCCGCAGCAGAATATCGGTAACTTTAGTGCCGGCATCAACAAATACGCTTCGACCGGCGGTCAGTATTACGTAACCAACGGCAACCGGTACAGCGGTACGGCACCGGTTCAATGGTTGTCGTATCTCGAAGGCGGCTTTACGCAGCCTTTGTTACAGGGAAACGGTATTGAGTTTAACCGTATTGCCGGTCCGGGAAGTACGGTCGGCAATTATAACGGCGTTGTCATTGCCCGAATCAATACCGATACGGCATTGGTTGACTTCGAGATGAATACGCGGAACCTTGTGGCTGCCGTTGAGACCGCTTATTGGAATTTGTACTATGCGTACCACCGTCTCGAATCAGTCCGAAGCGGACTTGATGCCGCTTATCAGACGTGGCTTCAAACGAAAATCAAAGCAGACGTAGGGACTGTCGGCGGAAGCGCACAGTACCTCGCTCAAGCCGAGCATAATTATTTTACATTCCGGCAGCAAACGGAAGTCGCCCAAAGCAATCTGTTCAAAACCGAAAATGCTCTGCGCTATATTATGGGCTTGACAGCAACCGACGGACGGCTTATTCGTCCTATCGATGACCCGATAACTGCCCCGATTAAACTCGAGTGGCAAAGTACGTTCTGCGAAGCATTACTCCGGTCGCCGGAACTCCGTAAGCAAAAGTGGAACGTGAAACGTTACGAACTCGAATTGGTAGCGGCAAAGAATTTCCTTATGCCGCAAGTTGACCTGAATGCTTCATACAGGATTTCCGGTGCAGGCAAAGACCTGATTGATTCCAATAACCGTCACAACAACGCTTACGGCTCGATGATTTACGATGATTACTCCGGCTGGACGGTCGGTTTGTCTGCGGCGATGCCTTTCGGCTGGCGGAAAGAACTTGCCGGTGTCCGCAATGCGCAACTTTATCTGGCGAAGTCCCGCGAAGTGCTGCGGGAACAAGAATTAGAGTTGTCAATTCAGATAGCAGATTCGTTCAGGGACATTGATTTATCGTACCAGCAGATACAGACGACGCTTGCCGGACGGCGTGCCGCAAACGATGAAGTTCTGGCGGTCGGTGCGGCATACGAGGCAGGCAAGATTACGCTTGACCAATTACTCGATGCGCAAAAACGGCAGGCGGAAGCAGAAACCGATTATTACAGTGCGGTGATTGATTACAATCTGGCAATTATGACGCTGCATTACCGCAAGGGGTCGCTATTAGAATACGATAACGTTTGTTTAACGGAAGGTGCCTGGTCGCCGAAGGCATATTTTGATGCCAAACGCCGGGCGCGGGAACGTGATGCCGGTCGTTATTTGAATTACGGATTTACTCGTCCGCAGAACGTGAGCCGGGGAACATACAAACAGTTCCAAGGTACGGCAGCATCGTTTGACGGTACGGCGGCATCGATTGTTCCGCTACCGCAGACAGCGGGACAGCCGGTTGTTCCTCCAGCACCGAAGTTGATAGAGACGCAGCCGATTCCGACACCGGTTTTGCCGAAAGAAACGTTGCGGCACATCCAGCCGACACGCAACAACCGGTATGTTGAAGTGCAGTAAAACACAAAGAACCGGAATGATTTAAGGAGGCGGGGAGTTGTCCCTGCCTCTTTTTCCGCGCAGGTGTTTTAATACCTTGAATGTTATTCTAAATATGCGAGAATGCTTCTGGTGCTTTAATTTGTCAAGCAAAAATGTCCGTTAACCTTATCTTTCCGCATAACCGTCCGTCACATACCAAAATCGTTGCCACCGTTGGACCGGTAAGCGACCCCGAAGAAATGCTGGCAGCCCTAATCAAAGCCGGTGTTGATGTCTTTCGGCTCAATATGGCTCACGGCGGTATCGAACAAGCCCAAGCCCGGCTTGACCGCATCCGCAAGGTCAGCCGGCAACTCGGTACCGCCGTCGGCGTACTTGTCGATTTGGCAGGTCCCAAAATGCGTCTCGGCGAAATACCCGGCGGTGTCTATCAATGCCGTCCGGGACAACCGATGACTTTTGTCCGCGGCACAGCGGCAGCACAGCCGGATACGTTCACAACAACATACGAACCGCTCATCGAAGACGTACAGACCGGCGACCGTATTATGC
>JAITQJ010000185.1 GCA_031288955.1 Planctomycetaceae bacterium
ACCTGTGTCATTTTGGGATACACGGGCGGGACGAGTAACGACTTAAGATGGATTTGAAGAAAGCCCAACGGGTTTCCTTGCAGATTTCCCCCGCATACCTTCTCAAGAAACAAAGCCGATGTAACTCTATCCGATAATAAATCGGTCGAATCCTTTTTAGCTGCATCAATCACACTGTCATCAGAACAACAGTCAACTTGCTCAAAGAATTTATCTGCCTCCCCGCAGGCTTCTCTGATAAGAGTCTCAACTGCCGCTGTATCAATCACTGCAGTCAATGCTTGCGTCAATACCACCGGCACATTAGGCTGCAATACCTGTGTCATTTTGAGTATATTATGTGAGAATATGCTAACATTCTACTCACATTCTACTCAAAAAAAAAAAAAATCGCAAGAGGGGGGATTTCACAAACATAACTGCAATAAAACGAACGTTATCATTTGCCCCTTTTACTGTTGACGGACAGCAGATAATCTGCCAATGCGTCGAGTTCCGCTTCCGTACCGCACCACGGGGGCATTGACGCAACCGGCACATTCAAAGAACGTATCTTGTCCTTTATTTTGGCTTTGTCCTCGCCGTACACCAACAGCCCTGCCGGTGATAATCCGCGGTCAGGTGCGTGACAATTATTGCAATGATACATAAAGACCATTCCGCCCAGTTGCGCTTTGTCATTCGGCAATTTTATAAAATACGAGTCTTTCAGGAAGCCTGACTCTTGACGCTCCGCCGCTTCCGAAGCATAAATCTGATTGCCGAGAACAACTTTATCGACAATCCAAGGTTTCCGAACGGCTTCACGTCCGAACTCCGCTACGCTCAATGCCGTTAAACTCAATATGAATATCGAAACGGCAAAGCCGAAGTTAATCGACTTCGGATTCAGTACCGGTCCGAAAAATACCATCAGTGTAATAAGCACAGAAAGTCCGGCGAAAAGAGCAAAAAGTATCGTCAGAAAGACGGTTCGTTCAACACTTAATAATTTTGCATCGGGCAGCAGCGAAAATGACCACGCAGCACCGGCAAGCACTAACACAATACCGGCAATAAGCGGTTTAGACATACGCCGTACGGTTTTTTCCAGCAGCGGGTCATTCGTGTTACGAAAAATCCACGCGGCGTGCATTAAAATATACAGGGCGGCGAGAAGAACGGCACCGCCGGTACGGGCGACCGTTTGCGGTAAAAACTGCACGTTCAAAAAGGCGTGCCAGAAGTTGCCCGTTTCGCTCCAATCCGCAATCAAGCCTCTGGAATCGAGCATAAAAGCGGTTATGCCTGTTATTAAAACGAGACTAATCCAAGCGGCGAGGGCGTAAATCCAGGTAATGATGACGTGTGTCTTTTCAGGCAGCCGCGACCAGTGGTAGTACATCACGAAAGCGGCAACGATTTCGATGATAAAAAACACCCATTCGATTGCCCAGCCGAAAACGAAGGTTCGTATGAGTTTTTCGGTTGCAAGCGGCGATGTGAGGGCTATCGTCCACCAAATCCCGACACCGGTAATCGCACCGAAGGCAACGGTCAGGAGGACGAAAAATTTGGCGTGCCGGTGCAGATAATCCCGATAAGGTTTATCGCCCGTTTTGACGGCAAACTGATTTTCGAGGGCAAGGAGAATACCGCCGCCGACAGCGTAATGCGAAACGAAAACGTGAATGACGGCGATGACGGCGATGAGCATCGGAGCCGTCAAAAAGGGAACGTACCACCAAGGATAGTGCATCGGAATAGGGCGAAGGCAAAAAAGTGAACAACCAAGACCATTATGCACATTTTCTGCCGCTTGTCAACACGCAGGTAATAAAATTGCTTGATATGTTGTACAAAACGGTTATACTCCTACCGTCCTTTTCTCATTTCTGTTAGACGAATGAATCCGACTCTCAAGCAAGTTCAGGAAGATTGGAGATTACTCGATGCAGAGGACTTTACCGTGCCTCCGAATGTCCGCATTATCACCAACGAACAAAATGCGGGAACTGATGATATACCGGCACATTACATTTTCCCCAACCGCTTTGTCCGCTTGTTCGCAAAATGCCGGTCTTTGTTTCAGATATTTTATGCTCTGCAAATTTTGTATTCTGCCGATAAAAATACCGTTATTATTATGAACGGTGGAATCGCACTCCAATGGTTCTATGCCGGCTATTTTAACAGGTTTTTTGTTTTGCACCGCCGTATAATGATTCTGCGGGGCGGCTTTCTGGAATACCGTCTTGGACGGGAACGCCGGCTTTGGTTTTTTCCCTTTTTTGTTCTCAAAATAAAGCACAAGGAATCGATAGCAAGAGGTGCGCTGTTGGGTTATGACCTTATCAGCGTTTGGTCGAAGAAACAAGCGGCTCCGCACGCTGAAGTTTTCGGACTTCCGCTTGAACGGATGCTCGTTATCACTTACAAAGCAAATCATTCCAAAGCCTATCATCTCAAAGGCGATGCTTATAACAGCGGTACGTATGATATTCCGATGAGTGATTTTATCTTTGCCGGCGGTAACGGGAAGCGGGATTACCAATGCCTCATCAATGCCGTTCGGGACACGGGTATTCCTGTCATCATTAGTGCTACCGACCCGACGGTGCGCAAGACGTTAGAACGTTTGCCGAACGTGATTTTGCTCGGCGCACCGGAACCGGCTTTTGCACAGTTGCAGGCGGCAAGCCGGCTTGTTGTGGTTCCGATGATAAACTCCGGTCTCAAAGGCGGCGGCGAAGCAAATTTCTGCAACGCAATGTGGCATTCCAAGCCGGTCATTGCTGCTGATACAATGGCGGCGGAAGACTATATTATTGAAGGTGAAACCGGTTATGTCGTACCGTCGGGAGATTCAGAAGGGCTGCGCAAGCGGATTTTAGAACTTTGGAATGACCCCGAAAAGTGCAGCGAAATGGGACACAAGGGACGTTTGCACTGCGAAAAATACTTTCGGCACATAACGCATATGAGACGATTTTTATGCGCCGCCGCCGTGTTATGGCAAGAGAAGAACAAATGAGAGAAGAGTGAACGTTATCGGCAGCAGGGTGATTGAGTTATACCCCATTATGACTGTATCCTCTTATTGCTTTATTTTGCAGACACCGGTAGAATATCTGTTGTTTTAGAGGTTATACTTTATATGGACAATCCCCGCGTTCTTGTTCCGGTACTGAATCCGCTCGGCGGAATACGTACTTATATGCTCTACAATCTGAAGAGTCTCTACAACGAAGGATACCGTTTTACGTTTCTTTCCGGTACAAGCGGGGCTTTTGACACTTTCAAACAAGACCTTACCGATTGGGAGGATACCGATTTTGTCGAGTTTCCTCCGGGGCGAAACCGAAAAATCATTTTTTCGGTCATTCGCCAAACCTTGCGTGAACGGTCGTTCCAGTTGATTCACTCGCAAGGCTTGCAAATGGGAACGATTACGGCGGCAGCCAATTTTTTCCGCAGGGTTCCCCACCTGATAACTCTCCATAATGTCATCGTGCCGGGAAATGAAGTGCCGGGACGGTTCAAATATCTGAAAGAACGTCTGATTTCGTTTTTGACCCAAAGGACGACGGCAATTATCGCCGTCTCCGATGATTGTCTGGAAAATCATATCGAACGCTTTCCGGCGTGGCAAAAGGGACCTGTCAAACTCCACGTCATCGTCAACGGGGTCGATACGCAAAAATTGCTCCGCTCCCAATCGGACTTTGAAACGGCGGGAACGCCGTGGATACGCGCCTTGTTTGGTGAAAAGTCCGATGTTTTCATCGGCGGTTTTTTCGGACGCTTTATGCCGGAAAAAGGGTTTGAAACTTTTTTGCAAGCATTGACGATTTTAGCGGCACGCGGTTATAAAGACCGGATACGCTTTGTTGTTACCAGAGAGCGTAACGGCTACCTCAAAGAATCCATTAAAGCGGTCGAGGAAAATCCGCACATTGCCGGAATGATTCAATTCATTGAACCCTTTGCCGACATTGCGCCGATTTTGGCGCAGATAGACTTTTTGGTGAATCCTTCGCTCTACGAAGCGTGTCCCATTCTGCCGATGGAGGCAATGGTATTGGGCAAACCGGTCATTGGTTCGGACTGTATCGGATTGCGGGAAGTGCTTCGCGGGACTCCTTCGGCGGCACCGAAAAAAGGCGATGCCGAGGCTTTGGCGGCAAATTTTATTGATTTTATCGAACATCCGGCGGTTGATGCTGCCAAAAACTTCGCCGAAGAGGCAAAAAACCGGTTTGATGTCCGCATTGCAACCGATAAACTACTAGGGCTGTACCGGCAATACCAGCAGGAGTGAGGGCGGTGTGCTGCAAACGTTTTTAGCCCCCCGCAAACTTCCTTTATTATGATTTGGATTCTCGTCGGCTATATGTGGTTGTATCTTCACCGCCCTTTTGAGGTGTGGACTATTTTAGCAACCCTCCGGATTGAGCGTGTCTATATGATATGCGCTCTGATGATATGGCTGACAAGTGTCGAAAAAAAATTCGTTCCCAATCTGTTCAACGTTGCGGCTGCGCTGTTTATTGCCGCCTTAACGGTTTCAACGCTGTTGAGCAGTTATACCAACATTATTGATAATGAAGGCTATCAGAACTTTTTGAAAGTCGCCGTTTTTTATCTTCTGGTAATGACTGTCGTCAAAAAAGAAAAAGACCTGAAAATCGTTGTCTCCGCCGCCGTTGTCTGTTTTTTCCTTTATCTGGCGCACTCCTACCGCGAATACTTGAATGGGCATAGGACATATGCCGCAGGTGCAGAACGAATGATTGGGATGGGGCATAGTTACAGTGAATTTAACGATTTTGGAACGTGGATTGTTTGTATGATGCCTCTGACTCTGCCGCTCGTAACGCTTTGTAAAAGAATGTGGCACTATCTATTCATTGCCGGTTACATTCTTCTCTCGCTGCGGTGTGTGCAGTTGACCGGCTCACGCGGAGCATTTATTATGGTTGTGGCTCTCGGGGTACTTCCTGTTATTTTCTCTAAATACCGTATGAGACTGATACCGGTCATACTCGTACTTGGACCCGTCGGCTGGTTTTCGATGCCGGATTCGATGCGAGACCGGTATCGCACCATTTGGGATTCTTCCATCAACGAGGCGGCAAATAAAAATAAGCAGGGAAGACTGGATGGGTTGTATGATGGTATGAAAAACTGGGCAAATTCGCCTCTCTACGGCGTTGGTATGGGGATGCACGGACCAGCCCTGGGACAAAAATTTCAGGCACATAACCTGCCCGGTCAAGTTGCCGGCGAAACAGGCACACTCGGAATACTTGGTTTCCTTGCGATGCTCACCTGCTTCGGAATCAATCATTGGAACATTTTGCAAAATAACAAACGTCTCAAAGAATTAGGGCGGGAAAAGGAAGGAACTTACTGTTATCGTGTGTCCGTCGGAATTATCTGGGCTGTCGTTATGTCGCTATTACAAGGGTTGAGTCTTCATAACGGTTACCGCTTTTACTGGCTCTGGTTTGGTGCTTTTCAATCTGTAGCAGTAATGTTGATGGCTGAAAAGGTCATCGAAGCACAGCGTCTTACCGAACTGCCGGACAATGGAGACCTTTTGCTCAAACCGCCGCCCCGGCTGCGCGCCGGTTAGACAATGTCTCCGAAATATCTTCCGCGTCCGTTTACGCTGCTTTCTTTTGCAACTCCTTTTGATGCAGCGGTACCGTTTGCGGTTGGATTATTTCGCTTAACTTATCATCGCAAATGCCGCATAACATTGCCGTTGTCAATTCTATTTTCCCCTGACCGCGGACATCAATGCACGGCGTTTCTAATGCCTCCGCTAAATACCGAAACGGCGATTCCGAACTGATAAATAACGTTGCCGAATGAAGCACTGCCGATAACTCGCCCGGCATAAACCAAGGCGAACGTACCGCCGCCCCTTCCGATGTCCGTACCGCCGACTCCGCCAATTCTTTCTCGCCGCTCTTATTCCAAATCACCAGCGACGGCAAATTCCACTGTGCCAGCAAATACTTCGCCGTCAAACCAAAGTATTCCCCGTTCCGGTACGCTGACCCGTTTTCCGCTCCAACATTGAGAACCGCATAATTACCGTCCAGTCCGGCACTTTGCAACTTCTGAACAGCACCGCGTCTGTCCATTGCACATATCGGCACATCATAAGCAATCGAACTGCCCGCAACGCCGAACACCTCTAACAGTTTTAAGTTTGCCTCGGTATGAGAACAAGAACGGGGAAAAGTGTAACTTTTTTTGTCTCCTGCTTCTTTGCGGTGACGAAACCGCCGTCTGGCACCGGAGAGCCGCGTTACCCAATGGCTGCTGTACGTGTTCTGTACGTTCAAAGCAATTTCCGGCGCAAAATTAAGCAACTGCCGCCGAATATGCAGTATGCCCGCAAACGATTTGTACCAATCGTCCGCCGCAATAATAAAGCGGTTCACCGCCCAATGTCCTTGCAGCGTCTTTGCCGTTTCCTGCCGGCAGAACCACGCAATATCGACAAAAGGAAATCGCGTACGCAGTGCCGTGAGCATCGGCAATGTCTGTACGGCTTCGCCGACATCGCCTGCCTGAACAATCAAAATCCGCCGGGGATACGTCAATAGTTTATCTCGTGTCATTTTAGTCAAATTAGTACGTTAGTTTGCTCTTTCGGCTTCGTAAAAATACCGGCTCGATGCCGAAAGAAAAACTCCATTGCGATAGGGCTTCGCTGTACACCGCACCGGTTAAAAACCGGAACGACTCGCCGGTACGGATGAACAGCAGATTATGTCCGACGTTTTTCCAACGCTCCCGAATGTTATACGATGTCGAATACGACATCGAATACTTTTCGTTCATTGCATAACCGATTTGTGTTGTTAGATATGTCCGTTCAACCGCACCGCTGACTTCGTCGAGCATCAACGAAATGCTGCCCCGTTCCGGTCTGTTCCAGACACTGCCGATGCGGGTGATGCTCTGTCCGCTGTCGAAAAAGTCATATATTCCGTCCGAGAAAAGCGACAGCCTGTCGCCGACATTCCAGACGGCATTATAATCCAGCAGTCCGACAGACTTGCCGAAATTCTGCTCCGCCTGCGGATAAAAATTGGCGTGTGTTGAGAAGGTTATCCAATCAATAATATGCCGATGACCAACCGAACCGCGTTTTGTCTGAAACCGATGCGTCATACCTCCGCGCAGCATTTGCATATCGTCGGCAAGTTCCATATTGCCCGCCGTTACATTACCGGCAATGCCGCTGCGCAGCGCATAATACCGGGGGTCAAATGCCGCCGGAATACCGCCGCGGGAATTGAAAAATTCATTTGTTAGCGAATACCGCCGCCGGAAATCGTCTATCGACCAATTATCGAGCGCGTCCGTTAGAATCAAGCCGTCCATTGACCGGTTCGCTTGAGCATACATATACTCCGCATCAATATCGACTTTATGCGCCAGACCGTTGAGATACCAAATGCGGCTCGAACAGTTCGGGCGGACTTTCCAAAACGGCAGATTCAGCCGCACACCGCCCTGACCGTAAAGCCGCTCTTGCGAATTGCCGGTCTGGTCGCTGCCCCAAGCCGAAACATCACCGAGAACGTATGGTATCACACGCAACGGTCCCAGACTAACGGGCAAATCGACTTCGTGCCTCGTTGAGAACGCCAAGCCGGTTTTTGACGCATCGCTTTCCCAAGGTAAATACTGAAAATACGATTGGTCAACGGCATCATTCGGCATCTGCGCCCGGCGAAACTCCGCAACCCCAATCCGGCTGTGTTCGTACCAGGTCAGCGCATCCCGGCACAAGTCCTTGCCTATCCAGTAATGGTCGAGCCGCGGAAACCAATTTGCATTAGAATACGCATTGTCCAACGCATACTCCGCCGACAGCGTTGCCGACTGACTGCCGCACGTCTTTTTCAAATCAACCGCCGTCGTTGCATTCTCTTCGGTATTCCACTGCGAATTAAAATAACTGTTCAAAAAGTTCCGGTCTGACACTTTACCGACTTCCGCCCGAAGCGTCAGCGGTCCGGTAAACGAAGTACCGGCAATTTTGTCAAACATTTCGAGTTCCTGTTCGTGAACCCAATGGAGTTTGTATCGGTATTTATCGTCGAAACCGACCGCTTTGCGTTCTCCGCCGAGCCGGTCTAAACCGTCGTCGTGCAGTCCCCAAAAATCAAAACTGCCGCTGGTCTGCCCCGGTATGTGACAAAATACCGGCGGCGTATATTCAAGCGACGTACCATAACCGATGCCCCGTTTCGACATCCAGGTAACATTCACGTCGCCGTCAAGCCAATCCGGTTTATTGCGGCAATTCAGGATTTGGAACGGATTCCAAACCGTTTTCAAAGTATGTCCGTTCACGCCGCTGTTGCCGTACGAAATCCGTTTGAGATAAAACGTCGGGTCTTGTACATCTGTGGACATCCAGGGCCAATAAAAAACCGGAACATTGCTGATGGCGATATAATTGTTCTCTGCCGTAATCACGGCTTTGTCCGGCACCGGCTTGGCATCCGTTCCCTGTTTTTGCGACGTTTGCAGCGTCAGCGTTCGGGAATGAAGCGAATACGTCGGTTCACCGAGTTGACTGGTTGTTACCAGCGTATTCTTTGCGGTAAAAATGCCGTCGCCGAGTTGACGCAGAATATCCGCTTTAAGGCGAACCGCTCCTTCGATACCTTTGACATCAGCAATCGGGGCGGAAAGGCT
>JAITQJ010000194.1 GCA_031288955.1 Planctomycetaceae bacterium
AAGTCCGACGCAAATCGTTGTTTCTGCTGATTTGGCGGAAGAGGACAACCTTTGGCTTCGGAGTTTGCGTGATGATTTGGACGTTGCCGGTATGGACAGAGTTATTACACAGCAGGAACACGCTGACGGTAAATTATCAGTAGAAGCATATTTGCAGGTGATTTTGAAGGCGAATCCTTTTACATTTCAGGAGATTCAAGATATGAGAGGCAAAACATTTGATGAAGTGATGGAAGAAGCAGGGGTTACGGCAAAGTGGGTAAACCGGGGATTCGTTCTCGGCGAAGAACGGGGCATTGCCCTTGGCGAGGAGCGCGGCATTGCCCTCGGGGAGGTTCGCGGTATCGCCCTTGGAGAAATGCGCGGAGAAGAACGCGGTATTGCCCTTGGGATTGTTCGCGGCGAGGAACGCGGGGCTATTCGGGAAAAGGCAAATGCCGTCATAACGGTACTTTCTGCCCGATTCCAAACCGTTCCCAGAACGATTCAAGACAATATCAAATCCTATACCGACTTAATCGCTTTGGACTCCCTGTTAGTCGCGGCTGTTACCTGCGAAAGCATTAAGGATTTCCGGCAAAATCTCGTGCGGTGAATTATGGAAGAACACGTTCTCGTTGTCCCGACGGCTTTATTTCACGAACTCGGCTCTTTTCAAGGCTTTTGCAGCGATGCGGCAAAGTACCGCGATGTGTTGCTGGCGGCGGAAAATGTGCAGTTTCGTCCCCGCAGTGCGGCAGAAAAAGACCCCGCATTTAAGCAACTGATACCGTATATGATTTTCGTTCATACCGATTCGACCGGTACCGTCCGGCTCTTTCAGTATGTCCGGGGCAAGGGCGGCGGCGAAAGCCGCTTGTTAGCCAAGCGGAGCATCGGTATCGGCGGACACATTAACTCGGAAGACGTGTCTGCCCGCACCGGTGAACAATCGGTCTATTGGGCGGGATTACAGCGTGAACTGAACGAGGAAGTCGTTTTGAACACCTCTTTTACGCAGCAGTGTATCGGTTTGATTAACGACGATTCAACGGAGGTCGGCAGCGTTCATTTAGGCATTGTACATCGTTTTGACGTTGCAGAGGCGAATGTCGTTTCAAATGAAAAGGAACTGATTGAATCCGGTTTTATGCCTCTTTCCGAACTCCGTCAACACCGCGGACAACTTGAAAGTTGGTCTGCGTTTGCATTAGATGCTCTTTGGGGTTAACTTGCGCAATCTGGGCGGAGTTTGCGTTTTTTTCTTTTTATTCTGTTTCTGCGGGTTATTCCGCTGCGGTCAAGTATTTTTACGTCAGGTTAATCCGATTATCCGTATTTTGCCGTCTATTCCGTTCGATACAAATATACGGAAAACAACAACCCTCGCGGTTAAGTTAAAAAACAATAACTTAAGGAGAACAAATGATGCGGAAACATTGGTATGGATTAGCCGTCCTTCTGTTCGGCAGCAGTCTGGTCATCGCTGATGACCTCAATTATTGGGATGTCCCGGCTAGCGAAGCCCTTCCCGTTGCAACACAAATCACCGGCGGTTTAACCCCCAAACGTCCGGCGGCAATGACTGTCGTTCGTGCGCAGAGTACCGTCAATCCCGTTCAGCAGGTTTCAGCACAGGAGGCTCCTCCCGCTCCAACGCTTAACGATACCCTGCTCGTTGCGGCAGCACCGAAACCGGCGCAAAACGTACCGTCGGACAATGCCGCCGTGTTTGCCGAATTGCAGCGGCTCACAGACGAAGTCGAAAAGATTAAGAAAGATACAAAAAAGCCCGACACAAAAAAGGCTTGGTCATCGCCGAAAGTCGGCGGACGTATCTTCTACGATTCCTACACCATTGATAACGATGGCACAAACATCAAGAACAAGGCAGGTATCCGTGAAATGCGGCTTTCGGTTGCCGGTACCGGTTTTGATTCCTTCGATTACAAGACCGAATGGGGAATGACCGGAGCCACTGATACTACCAACACTAAAGGAGAAATCAATTTGTATGACACGTGGCTCGGAGTTAAGCACGTACCGCTCTTCGGATATCTCCGTGCCGGTCATTACCGGATAGAAACCGGTATGGGCTATATGGTCAGCGGGCTGCATACGACATTGACGGAAAATGCCTCGCCGGCAAGTGCATTCAGCGTTGGACGTAAACTCGGTTAGTCGTCGCAGCATTTGTTTGCCAATGACCGGATTCGGTTTATTTCTGGTCTCTATGACGGGACAGCGATTAACGCACTACGGGTATCGCAAAACAAAGACGACCACGGACAGGTGTTTAACACCCGATTGTCCGCAGCACCGTATTACGGCGATGAAGGACGCTATGTTCTGCACTTCGGCGGACATTATACGTATCTTGCCGATGTGGATTCGCGTGTCAGAGTACAGCCCGGCGGAAGTAACTGGTTAGCATACACATTGGATACGGCTGCTGTCCCTACGAATCATCATCACCGCAGCGGTATTGAGGCAGCCTATCAAGACGGTCCGTTCGCTATTCACAGTGAAGCCTTTTTTGCCCAATTCGGCGGTAACGTTGACAAAACCGCCAAAGGTTTTTCGACAGAATTCACGTACTTTTTAGGCGGCGAACACCGTGCTTACTCTTTGACCAGCGGCACCTTTGGGGCGGTTAAGATGAAGAATAACTTTCATCCGTTTGAAAGCGGCGGCAGGAATCTCGTTGACGGCTTCGGTGCCTGGCAACTCGTTCTCCAATACGGTTACACTGACCTCGGAGACTGGCGGACAGATACTCGTGATAGCGGGAACCGCGGCGGTTTGCAAAGCGACGTAACCTTTGGTGTCAACTGGTTCTGGACACCGAATGTCCGCTGGATATTTGAATACACCAATTCGCAGCAGAATACCGGCACGGATTATGTGCATACCAACCAGGATATTTTCGGTACGAGTTTGCGGATATTTTTCTAACGGATAATTGACAATATCCGGTGAACACCTGATAATTGAATCGCCAAGAGATGTGCTGCCCTGTCGGGCTGACTGCTTTTTGCGATTCAATTATTGTTTTGTTTTGCCTGCATATAATAAATACATCGTCCGTTTTGGAGCAATGCGTCTTCACGGCGTTTTTTCGTTTGCCGATACAGAGACTGACGATAATGCGGTGTTCCGGCACGGAACACGGGTTGTCGTTCATACACCGCGGGGGCAGGAAACGGGAACGGTGCTTTGCAGTGCAACGCAAGCGGCATTGGATAAAATCAAGCCGGACATTCCTGAAGACCGGATTCTTCGGGTAATGACTCTTGAAGACGAAATGGAGAGCCGGAAGATTTTGGAGGTTGAAAAAGATGATGTCCGGCGTTGTAAGGGCGTTGTCGATTCGATGGAACTTCAAATGACGCTGGTTCGTGTTGAACGTCTTTTCGGCGGCGAGCGGCTGGTTGTCTATTATACTGCCGAAAACAGGATTGATTTTCGGGAACTCGTGAAGATGCTTACCGGCGAGTTTCACACGCGTATTGAGATGCGGCAGATTGGTGTCAGGGACGAAACAAAACTGCTGGCGGATTTTGGGGACTGCGGCAGAGATGTATGCTGTAACCAATTTTTAATCGAAATACCGCCGGTGTCGATGAAGATGGCAAAACTGCAAAAGGCAACGTTTGACCCGAACAAAATCAGCGGACGCTGCGGACGCTTGAAATGCTGTTTAAGATACGAATACGACCAATATACCGGTAACAAAAAAGAGAGAGACGGCAAAGACGATGATAAAGTTCAGGAGATATAAAATGCGGTTGATTTTAGTATGTGTTTTGATTGCCGTACCATCGGCAATGCTTGGTGCGGCGGACAATCCCGATGCGGGTATCGGGGAAATTATTGCCGGTCATACCGTTTCCGAACCGGTGCCGCTGATACCGGACAAGGGACTTGACGGCTGGACGGCACACTGGGGCAAGCCGCTGACCAAGACGCGGTGGAAGAATACGGACGGTAAATTGGAATTGCAGCCGCCGGGAAAAGATTACGACCACACGAACGGCGATATGGTTACGGTCAAAGAATACAAGAATTTTATTCTCGACTTCGATTGGATTGCGTCGAAAGGCTGCAATAGCGGTGTGAAGATTCGCCTGAAAGATTTCGGCGAAATCGGGGCGAAAATCAATTACAGTAAAACTTTCGGCTGGCTTGGTATCGAGTATCAGATTCTCGATGACCCCAACAACGGTGAAGGAAAAAAAGAAGATGGACGCTGGTCGTCTGCTGCCCTGTACAGTATGTTTGCCCCCGACAAGGACAAGAAACATCTCCAGCCGCACGGCAAGGTTAACAGCGGACGGATTGTCGTGCTTGATAATCATATTGAACATTGGCTCAACGGAGAAAAGGTGCTGCAATACGACATCGGCAGCGAGGTTTGGAACAAAGCCCTTAAAGGCGGCAAATTTGCAAGAGCAAAGGGCTTTGGTGAAAATGCGTCCGGCTTTATTATGCTCCAAGACCACGGACACGCTGTAACAATAACCAAGTTCACGATACGGGAAATTGATTGAGAATGAAGAATGGGGGAAAACGGAAGCACGAGCGGGGGGCTTGTGCGCCCCGCTCGTACGCCGAGAATGGTATAGGTTATAGAACAGTTCTGTTTTTTTACTTTGCCCCGGTCGGTGTAATGTGCCTCGCGGGTATTTGCTCTTGACCCCGCCGGCGTAAAAAAGGATACTGCGTCTGATGCGTATCTTTTGCGTTGCCAACCAGAAAGGCGGGGTCGGGAAAACAACAACCGCCGTCGCTCTTGCCGATACCCTTGCGAAAACAGGGGCGAAAACGCTGCTTGCCGATTTTGACCCCCAATGCAACGCAACGAGCGGATTGGGTATAACTCCTGTGCTGAATACACCGTTGACGGCAGCGTCGGCGGTACCGATGACCTGTCCGACACGGATTCCGAATCTTGATATGCTGCCCGGCTGCCGGAATGTTGCCGCCCTGAATTCGTTAACGGCAACGCCGGCGGTCTATGCAGTGAAACAGATTCAGGAAAATCTGCGGCAAATGATGGACGGCTACGAATACGTTCTTTTCGATTGTCCGCCGTCGCTGGGACGCTTGACAGAATTGGCTTTGTCTGTTTCAAGCGAAATTCTGATGCCGATTCAGTGCGAGTTTTTTGCGATGGAAGGACTTGTGCAGATGATTGAGGTCATCAAAAATGTAATGCAGCGGCGTTCCGGCGGTGATTTGCAGTTTGCCGGAATTGTTTTGACGATGTACGATGCCGGTTTGGAATTGACGTATGAGGTCGAAAAAGAGGTGCGTCATTTTTTCGGCGAAATCGTTTTTGAAACGGTGATACCGCGTGACGTTGCCGTCAGTGAAGCCCCTAGTCACGCATTGCCGGTACTGGAATACGCCCCGCGCAGCCGCGGTGCAAGAGCCTATACCGAACTGTGTATGGAATTGATATGACCCCCGCCTTGGCGGGCGGTAAATGTACAACAATTTATCCTTTACAGCGACAGCACGTATTCGCACAGGTCATCAATTTGTTCGTCCGTTAAACCGCCGACATCGCCTTCAACATCGCCGTGCCTGCCTAACTTGAACACGTCCCGCATCGTCTTGTAACGTCCGTCGTGTAAATACGGTGCCGTCCGCCAAGACTCCATCAGCGTCGGCGTATCAAAATCACTTCGCCGGTCAAAATAACACTTCGTATTCACGTCGTGCATCTTCCTGTCTGTAAAATATGTTTCTGCCGGATGGCATACAGCACAGCCGATTTTCTCGTCCTCGAAAATCTTTTTGCCCCGCTTGGCACGCTCACTCAAGCCGCCCTTCACCAAATACGGACTCGCCGCCGGTTTCATCGCCGCAAGGTACGCATCAATGTCCCGACACTTCGCCTCGTCAGGTGTCGCAAATTGAATATACTTAAAACCCGTACGGATACATTGCAAGCCCTGCGTGTCGGTGTGCCATTCCTCCCGTTTCGGGTCAGTTAGTTTCAGACGTTTATCCAATTCAGGATTGTCGCGGACTCCTTCCCACATCGACGGCGTTGTTTTGTGCGAATACAACAAACTCTTCGCATTCTTCGGGTTGCCCAAGTCATCGTTCATCAAATCCCAGTTGTAGCCGTCCATTCGGGCATCAGGATGACAACTCGCACAACTTTGCCATTTCTGAAAACACAGCGTTGCATCATTCCACCAGACTTCGCCCCGCCGTTCCGAAGTCCACTCCGGTTTCGGTCCCAAAGCAATTTCCGTTTTCGCCAGCGTTGCGGTATCGATTTTACAAACGGTATCGCTAAAATACATTCCGACGAAAACATTGTTTCCGGCGCGGGCAACGGCTCTCGCTCCCTTGCCGTCAAGTACAATCCGTTTCTTCAAGCCGACGAGAAAGGCTAAATCGTTCGGCACATCGTTTGCCGGATTATGCGGTGCTTCATTTTCAGCCCCATCTCCGGCAGCCTGCATATCATATACCGGCAGAGCGGCGAGTTTTTTGTGCATTCCTTCTGCATCAATGACGAGCAGTTCGCTTGTTCCGGCAACGGCAATGTAAATGGTTTTGCCGTCAGCAGAAACGGTAATGCCCCAGGGATTGGCAGCCCCTAAATCGACATCGTCCAGCAGAACGGTGTTGACGAACCCGTGATTTTTGCTGTCCAACTGCGTCGTATCAATGATTGCTACGCCCGCGGTATTCATCCAGCCGCGTTCAACCTGAGTTGTCGGTATCTGAAACCTCGCAAGGATTTCGGTAATATAGACGTATCTGCCGTCCGGTGAAAGGGCGATGCCGTGCAGAGAACCGCTGCCGTTGGGAAGGCGGATTTGCTTAACGCTGCCGTCGGCAGTGCTGATGACGGAAATTTCGGCGGCAACGTCAATCATTGCGTCGGGGTCTTCCGGTTTGTTGCCGATGTCGAACGGAATACTGTTGCACACGAGAACATATTTTCCGTCATTGGTGACGACAGCGCAGCGGGGTTCGCGGACGGCTTTTATTTTCCGAACGGTCTTTAATTCCGGCAAATCGTATTCCCAAACATCGGTCGAGAATTGGCTGCAAACATAACCTTTTTTGCCGTCGGGAGACAGAGCGATTCCGATAGGAGTATGACCGGCATCGGCTGTTCCGGTGATTTTGCCGTTTTCGATTTTGAAAAGTTTGCCGTTCTCCTTTCCGCCGGCAGCGTAAAGAATACTGCCGTTAACGGCAACGGCGTACGGAGCGGTACCGTTGAGGGAAATTGTACTTTTGACCGTGTTGGATTCGGCATCAATGACGGCGATTTCACCGGCATCGGAATTGGCACTATAAAGGAATTTTCCGTCGGCGGAAACGGCGAGAGAGTGCGGACCTCTGTAGTGTGTTTCACTATTTTGGGCAAAGAGCGGCGCAGCGGCTGCTAAACCGGCAGTAATATAGAAAGCAATAGTTAGAATGATACGGCGCATTGGTTGTCTCCTAATCATCAGGTTGGTACTATGAGTATAACATAACGGGAGGGAAAAAGCAATAGACTGTTCCTTCGCGGGTGTCCGGCAACCCTTGACAACGGCTGGTAAACGGTGATAATTGAGGGCGTTTTCTGTTTCTGATTATCCCTTTTCAATTATCTGTCGGATGAAAGTATCTGATTATCCTGTCGGTGTATTTGCCAGCATTGATGCCGGTTTGGGCGTGAAACTCGAAGTCGTCCGCGAACTCGGTATCAAAACAATTCAACTGCACACGCCGGCAAAAGCCAGCAGGACTGCCGGACAAGCCGAAAAGTTTGCCGGCAAACTCAAAGATTACGGCATCGAAATTACCGTTGTCTTTCTCGGCTTTGACGGTGAAACTTACGAAACGATTGCCCGTACTGCCGAAACCGTCGGTCTCGTGCCGAAAGCAACCCGTCAGGCTCGCCTGCAAGAGTCCTTTGAAATTGCCGACTTCGCTAAACTGCTCGGCGTGGCGGCAATCGGTTCACATATTGGTTTTGTGCCGCATAACCGGCAGAGTACCGATTACACGGAAATCGTTGAAACCGTCCGAACGCTCTGCGATTATCTTGCTAAAAACGGACAAGCCCTGCATCTGGAAACCGGTCAGGAAGACGTTGATTCGCTGCTGCAATTTATGGACGATGTTGAGCGGAGCAACTTGTACGTCAACTTTGACCCTGCTAATCTGATACTTTACGGTATCGGCAAACCGCTCGAAGCGGTTGCAAAACTCGGCAAGCGAATCCGCAGCGTTCATTGCAAAGATGCGCTGGCAACGGCGGGAACACCGGGCGTTGATTGGGGTAAAGAAGTGCCGTTTGGTACCGGACAAGTTGATGCCGAAGCGTTTCTGCGGGCGTTGTTTGCCGCGGGCTACACCGGTGCGCTGACAATAGAGCGGGAAATTCCCGAAGAACCGCAGCGGCAAAAAGAAGAAATCGGGCAGGGAGTCAAACTGATTGAGGAACTGGTTAAAAAGTTAATTAAGAGTTGATAATTTTTCAGAAAGCGGACTCCATAACAGTTTAGACCTGTTGTGGTTATCCATTATCAATTCTCCATTCGCCAACAATGCTGTCCATTCGTCCTTTTCGTAACGCAGACCCGCCTCGGCTTGTGGAACTTTGGAGAAAGTGCCGCTACAGCAGTCCGCAACTGTTTACCCCGCTGTCGCTCAATCAGTTGCAGGTACAGGTTTTCGGTATTCCGATGACCGATTTGCGGTCGGTGATGCTTGCGTTTGATGACGAAAGGCTGGCGGGTTATGTGCATACGGCATTGGCACCCGCCGGTGATGGTTCACGTACCGGCGATACAACCGGACACATCTGTTTTCTGTCTATTGACCCTGAATACCCGAATCAGGAAGAAGCCGGTGCCGGTTTGATATTCGCTGCCGAACAGTATTTAGCGGACTGCGGCGTGCAGGAAATTTTCGGCGGCTCGCCGAGTCCGTCGGTTCCGTTTTACACCGGCTTTTACGGCGGCGGGGAAGCCATTGCCGTATTGAGGTCGGACGAAAGTGCCGTGAAATGTTTTCTCGATGCCGGTTACAGTATTCACCAGAAAACCGTCTGGTTTCATTTGGACATACGCAATTATGAGCCGCCGTCAATGACCGACGTGCTGCAATGGATGAACATTGTTACTGTTGAACTCAATGAAACGCCGCGGGCAAAATCCTGGTGGGAGGGCTGCATTTTAGCGAACGGTTACTGGGTTGAGGCGATGGCATTTTCCAACGAAACGACAAAGCCGATAGCAAGGGTGCGTATTCGGATAACCTGTCCCGATGCGGAAGACGATTTTGCAATGTACAGCGGACTTTGGACAGCATCGCTGATGGATATTCGTGTGCATCCCGATTACCGGCATCAGGGTGTTGCCAAATTTCTGCTTGCCGAATTGCTTCAATACCTGATTTCGCGGAGGCAAATTAGTCACATCAATGCACATATTGCCGAAGATTCTGTCGCCCTGTACGCTTTGCTTAATGCGATGGAGTGGGAACAGCGGGACAGCGGATTTATTTTTTTCAAACCGATGCAGTGAATAGATTTATGGACGAAACACAGCGTATTGTAATAACGGGGGTCGGTTTGACGGCACCGAACGGCAGCAATTTGACCGAGTACCGCCAAGCGTTACTGACCGGCAAGAGCGGCATTGTGCCTTATGAAATCCGGTACTTTGGTAAAACGCTTGCCGGTCTTTGCAATTTTCCGGCAACGAAGTATCAGACGAAAAAAGATTTGCGGCGGGGAACACGCGCCGGAAGTATTGCCGTTTATTGTGCTAACGAAGCGGTTGCCGACAGCGGTATCGATTGGTCCGGCGTAGATACTTCGGCAGTCGGCGTTTTTATCGGCATCACGGAACACGGCAACGTTGAAACGGAAAATGAAGTCTATAACATTTCACAATTCAATTACGATTGCTCCACGTGGTCGCATTTTCATAATCCCCGCACGGTGGCGAACAATCCGGCAGGCGAGGTGACGTTAAATATGAAAATTACGGGACCGCATTATTGTCTCGGAGCGGCTTGTGCGGCGGGCAATGCCGGTATTATTCAGGGCGTTCAAATGCTGCGGCTCGGCGAAGTTGATTTGGCGTTAGCCGGCGGTGTTTCGGAAAGTCCGCATACTTTCGGTATCTTTGCGGCATTTGCGGCGGAGAATGCGTTGGCGAAAAACGATGACCCGGCGAAGGCTTCGCGTCCGTTTGACAAGAACCGCAACGGCATTGTAATTTCAGAAGGCGGCTGTTTGTTCACGTTGGAACGGCTGTCGGATGCAAAAAAACGCGGGGCAAAAATTTATGCCGAGATAGCCGGTTATGCAATGAACAGCGATGCGAGTGATTTTGTATTGCCGAATCCGCAGCGGCAGGCGGAGTGTATGCAGAAGGCGTTAAAGAAAGCGGCGTTGGAAGCGGAGGCGGTTGATTTGGTCAGCACGCACGCAACGGCAACGGCGTTGGGTGATATTCAGGAAATCGGAGCGGTGCGTCAGGTTTTCGGCAACTCGAAAAGGACGTTCGTGAATAACACGAAGAGTTTCATTGGACACGCTATGGGAGCGGTCGGCTGTTTGGAATTGGCGGGGAATTTGCCTTCGTTTGCTGACGGGATTATTCATCCGACGATAAACTGCGAAAACCTTGACCCGGAGTGTGAAATTGCTAACCTCGTCATCGGCAAGCCGGTGCAGACGGCTGGTATCCGTTACATTCTCAACAACTCCTTCGGTATGGTCGGTATTAACTCGGCAGTGATCGCTGCGAAATATGAACCATAAAGAAAACCGCCGCGGCAACTTTTATCCAAGATTAAAACACGGTATCGGCACGAAAAAACCTGTTTTAGGTTCTTGCGGTATGTGCCGTCACAAAAATCGGGGCGACTGGATTCGAACCAGCGGCCTCTGCGTCCCGAACGCAGCGCTCTAGCCAGGCTGAGCTACGCCCCGTCTATCAAGAAACTTCTCGTACCAAGACACCATTTTATATTCATTCGCCGTTTCGTCAAGGGTACACGCCGAAACCGCCGCCGTCTCCTAATGCAAAGATTGAAAAAAAGAAAAATCGCCTGTTCAAGGAACGATTATACCGATTATGCCGGTGCAGATTCGGAAATTACTGATTTTTTTTCAAAAAACCTCAATTTTACGTTGACGGCTCTCTCTTTTCGATGGAAAATAGACACAAATGTAAAAATTGTTCCAAACTTTACACTTCTCAAAGAGTAATTACGGAATAAAAACAACCCCCGACCGGAGTCGTCCGGTCAATGCAGGAGATACAGCGATGAAAACATCAACACTTCTAATGACATTTGCGGCAGCGGTAATTCCGGGTGCCGCGGTGTCTGCCGCCGAATGCTGCCAAAGACCGGTTGCTGCGGCAAATGTACAAAATTACCGGCTCGAATACAAAACCGTAACCGAGCCGGTACAGCAAACGGCGTATAAAAAAGTCGTTGAGACCTCCTTCGTCGAGGAACAAATCACAACTTACGAAACCGTTTGGGAAACCGAAAACAGGGAGCGGCGTTACACGCTTGCCCGGAATATACCGGAAACGGCAATGCGTGAAAAACGCTATACCGTCCAAAAGCCGATTGAAGAAATCGAGTACCGGGACACAAGTTATAACGTAACAAGAATGGTTCCCGAAACCAGCGAACGGGAAGAAAAGTATTTAGTTTCCAAACAGGTTATGGAAACGCAGGAGCGGCAGATTGTCGAAACCCGCAAAGTTCCTGTAACCGAAACGGAAATACAGGAGCGTATGTACACCGTGAACCGACCGGTGACGAATTATATCGAACAGACTGTTGACCGGGGACAATACACCGCACAGGTTTCTGCTCAACCGGGCAGAACATATCAGCGTCTTGCGTGGCAGCGGGCGAATTATATTGACCCGCAGACCGGCGAATCCCGCTGGAGGCTGCCCGGTTTTTATTGGACACCGATGGAAGGACCGCAGCAGTACCGGACGAACCGGATTTATCAGCCGAATTATGTAACAGAAACGGTGCCGGTTACGGCAAACATTCAGGAACAGCGTATCGAACAAATTCCTGTTACAAGAACAACATTCCGTGAAGAGCAGGTTGTCCGTACCGAACAGGTACAGGTTCCGCGGACAGTTCAGGAGGAAGTCGTCCGTAAGGTGCCGGTGCAGACGTACAAACAGGTTGTCGAACGTGTTGAACAGAAAACGCCGGTGAAGGTACAGAAGTTTGTTACCGAAGAGCGTGTCGAAGAAGAACCGGTAACGTCATTCAAGACGGTTTACGAGGAAAGAGTTGAACCGTATCAGGTCAAGGTTGCGAAGGTCGTGCCGGTAACACGGACGGTGCGCAAGCCGGTTACAACGGAGCGTTGGGTGCCGTACACATATTCGATAGAGCGGCAGCGGACGGTTGTCAATAGGATACCGCTGGAAACGAGCAGAGTTATTTCGGTAACAGATGTAAAGGCTGCCCCTAATGTTGTCAGCAAACCGGTTGCGAACGAATCAACGCCGGCAGCATCTCCTGCATCGGTGATAGCGAAGCCGCAGGATATGCCGGCAGCGGATAAATTGCCGCCGGCAAAAAAGACCTTAAAGGAAGATGCCGCCGATACCATTCCGCATTTGGAAACGAAATAGATACCGACCGCAGCCCGCAATGATTCTTCGCCCCCTTCATACAGGGGGCGTTTTTATTTATCCCCTACGGACACTTTATTTTCGTCCGAGTTGCCTCGCAGTTCCGGGGCGTACATCGCTTCTATCTTTGCCGGTAAAGCACTGAAAGTGCCGGGCTGTTCCGCCCGCAAACGATATGACAACGAATGTTTGCCCCGCATCAAACGATAAACAAAAAAGGCAACACGTTCGTCCCGAAATTCGCCGTATGCTCCCAACTCATTGCCGGTGTAGCCGCTGCGGACATCAACCGGCTCCAAACCGGCTGCCTTGCGGTCTTCTATCAAAATGCTTTCATAGTCGTTCTTGCTGTCAATCGTCAATTCGATTTCAATCAAATCGCCCGTCTTGAACGCATTCGCCGCTATCCGGTCATATTTTTCCGTTTTCAGATTGACAACCTGTCCGCTGCCGCCGGCAACCTGTGCGTTTGCCGATTCATTGCGGACGAGTTTGTAAATTTTCCGTTCGATACGGACATCAAGACCGGCTTTCTTTATCGGATTTTCCAGTGTAAAGTTTTCGAGGAACGCCGTTATGTACAGCGGCGAAGACTCCTGCGTCCGCAACTCGATTGTATGCTTGCCCGGTGTTAATGCCTCCTTTTCCAGAACGAATGTTTTATCCACGTTCAACAAATTATCCGCCGTAAAGTTGACTGTCTTTTTGACTTTGCCGTCAAATAAAATATCAACGTTCACATTTGCATTGCGTTCTCCGGTTGCCTGCAAAAATTCGCTGAACGCTTCGATACAAATTGCCGTATCCCGCGTCGAGTTCCAGTATGTTGCGTGTTTGCGGTTATTGAGCAGATATTTAACCAGAAACGGGGCGTTCGGACTTTTCGGGTTCTCCCGCATCAGCAGTTTCAAATAATAAGCCTGCGTCTCGAATTCGCTGCCGTACCATGTCCACCAGCACCAGCCGGAAGCATTTTGCAAATTCAAATACGCCGTCTGATTTTCGTTGTCGATGACAAGATACTGTTCCAGTATTTTGACATACTCCTTAATGTTGTACATTCCCGGCAGCAAACTTTCCGCAATGCCGAGCATCGCAACACCGTAAGGCGACAGCCGTCCCCTGTCCCGGCGCAGGAATTCGAGCATATCCGCTGTCGGTGCATTTATCGCAGGATGCTCATACGGTTCGGCAAGCACCATCAAAACGAACGCATCAGTTTCATCGGCGTATTTTTTGTTACGTTTTTCATCGTCCGATTTTAATATCTCAATTTGTTGCCGCTGATATTTTTGGAGCCAATGTTTTCCGCGATTGAGCATTTCCTGCGGGATTTTGACTTCATATTTTTCGGCAAGTTGCAAGCCGTGAATAACCAAGGCGGTCAGGTGAGCGGAACTCGTTTCGCCGTATCCGCTGAACCAGCCCCAGCCGCCGTCGCTGCACTGCATATTTGCCAGTTTTTGGATGCCGTCCTGAATCATTTCATCGGTAACGATTTTTTCCGCTTTGGCATCTTTCGCCGCTTTGATATTTTTGCGGATAATGACCGCCGGCAGAAACCGGTTAAGCGTCTGTTCCGTGCAGCCGTAAGGATATTCGACCAGATACGGCAGCGCATCAATCATCGAAGCGGCAAGAGACGGCGTGAAATTGACCGTCAACTTCCGCTGTTCCGTTTTGCTTTCGGCGGGAACCGTTATGTCAAATGCTGCTGACTGTTTATCCGGTGCGATGAATGACGAATAAGAATCTGTCTTTAACATTCCGTGAACATACACCGGCAGCGTTTGTTCGACACCGTCAGATTCTCCGTCCGCCGCTGCCGTCATCCGAACTTTCATTTCACCGGCTTTTTTCGCTTCGACATTCCAATCGAGACGTGTTTCTCCGTTCGCTTTGATACGAACTTGTTTAGCCGCCGCCGGAGTGAAAGAGGTTTCGCAAGTGACCGTAACATTCTGTTCCGAGTTCGTATAATTATGTACGGCAGCACTGAACGTGCATTGGTCGTGTTCGGTCAAAAAACGCGGAGTCAGCATCCGCAGTATCAAGTCTTTGCGGGTGATGACTTCGGTATTTCCGTAACCGACACGGGTTCCTTCTGCCATCGTCCAGACATTGATTTTCCAAGCGGTAAGCGACTCCGGCATTGTCAATTCGATGTCCGCAATACCGTTTTTATCCGTCTCAACACTGCCGAGCCACAGTGCGGTATCGGCAAAGTTGGTTCTGACCGTTACCGGCGAAACTTGCGGCGATACCTTGTTGTCCGCCGTACCTAAACTATTAACGAACGAAGACTGTGGTATCTCGGCATCTGCCATATCTGCCGGTGCTGCCATTGCGGCTTCCATTTGTACCGCATCGCCCTTCGCCATTCGGGATGTTCTCAAACCGGAAGACGAAGAATTGGACAATGTACTGCTGTTGTCATTGCCTCCCCGCACCCGCACTGCCGTATCGCCGAAAAGACCGAGCGGACGCATCGCCGGTTTGTCCGGGTCGGACATTCCGTACAAAAAACGGCGAAGATTCGATTGCAGTGCCGGTTCGTAAAACCGGTGCCAACTCCAAAAATACTTTTTAATGTCTTCGACGTTCGAGCCGCCGGAAATGTACTCAACGGATTTATCATAGACGGCAACGGCAATTTGCCCCGTAACGGGTTTGCCGTCTAAATCTGTTACAATAAGTTTTGCCTTCGCCTTTGCACCCGGCTTATAGGTTTCGCTCTCCGGTTTGACTTCGACATTCAAAACCTTTTTCTGCGGCGGGACAACGATTTCTTTAACTTCGCTTATGACTTCGCCGCCGGCAACGGTAAGAGCCTCAACGAAAAAATTCGGCATATCGCTTTTCGCAACGGGAATCTCCACTTCGGCAGATTTGCCGGTCAGTCTTAACAGCACCGGTTTTTGCTTCCGCACGAGCAGCACGAGAGCCGCATTTTCACGGTCGGCGTTGACCCGAAGTTTCACCGTCTCCTGCGGAGCGTATTCGGTTTTGTCCGGTATCAATTCGAGAGCGTTGTATTTGAAGCGGTCGTCTGTAATCTTCGCCGCATTTTCCTGCACATTTTTTTTCAGCGGATAAACACTAAAAACATATCCGCCCTCCTGTCCGTTGAGCGTTCCCGACAAACGATATTGACCGGCTTGGGCAGCGTTCATATTGAATTGAGCAGCCCCTTCGGTATCAAAGGTAATCTTTTCCTGATAAACCTCTTTTTCTGTTACACTAATACCTTTGCCCGCCTCATTGGGGGCATAAGATAATCGAAACAGTTTTGCCGTACCGGTGCCGCTTACCGGCTTGCCGTCCAAACGCCGTGCTTGAAGCCGGGCGGTAATTTTTTGGTCTTCTGTAAAATAGCCGCGATTACCCCACGCATAAACCTTAAACGGTTCCCGTGATACCAGAACGTTCCCCGATGCGGTGATTGTCCGTCTCGAAGTGTCAACGACTTCCGCCGTTATCGTGTAACGCTGGTCTTCATCGGGAAACATTTCTTTTGCCGCTGCCGTATCAATAACAATTTCGGCGGTTCCGTCCGGCTTGATTTTCGTTTCCGCTTCGGCAACGATTTCCGGCGGTCCCTGATGTATCGGAAACCACGGCGGCATCGGGCGGCAGTAACCCCATTGTTCCCAGCGGGGCAGAAAACCGGCATCGTAA
Source organism: Planctomycetaceae bacterium (assembly GCA_031288955.1). GTDB lineage: Bacteria > Planctomycetota > Planctomycetia > Pirellulales > Thermoguttaceae > WRKP01. Next base: position 16,320 of record JAITQJ010000194.1, read on the forward strand.
GCAAGCCAGCCGTAGCCGTTGCCGTAAAGCCAATCCCAAGAGCAAACCGGATACCAGTCGGCGTTCGCTTTTTGCCGAAGAACTTTATACTTGACGGCGGCGTTGGTAACCGGCGAACCGAAATAATACTTCGCTTTGAGCGTTGCGGTGATTTTGCTGCCGAGTTTGACCGGTTCTTTCGGTGCATCAATAATGACTTCGTACTCCGGCTTGCGGTATTCTTCAACACGGAACGATGCGTAACCGTAACCAACGTTCTCAACGTTGATTTGATATGCGCCGAGCATTGCGTCTTTCGGCAATTCTAATTCCGCCGTAAAACCGCCGTACCGGTCAAGTTGCACGTGCTTTTTTTCAACAAACCGTTCGCCCCGCGGGTCGCAGACGGCATAGTTGACGGTCTTCCCCGCCCAAACGTTCTTCTCCGGCTGCTCATATTGTCCGCTGCCCAGCCAAACCTTGATTTGAACCTTATCTTTCGGACGATAAACCGGTCTGTCTGTGATAATGAACGCTTTCGCTTTCGTCGTATCATTCTGCCGGTCAATGCCGCCGTTATACCAGATTTGGTTAAAGCCCAGAAAAGCGAAACGTTCTCCGTTATTGACCGTAAAAAGCGTTGTGAACGTTTCCCGATTTCCCGCCGAAATAAGGCATAAACCGTTTTCATCGGTCTTGAAATTCTCCTCTTGAAAAGTCCAGGTCGGATTCGGGTCTTGACGGCGGCGGTTGTTCGCTTCGGGCAAATTTTTGTATTCAATTTTGTAACCGAAAACATTTACGTCCGCTGACGTTACCGGCTCTCCCGTTTGCGCATCGGCAACGTAATAGAGACGCTGCGCATCAGCAAGCGTTTTCATCACAACGGCAGTATCATCAAGCCAAATCAGTGCCGATTCCGCATTTCCGTTTTCCATTTCGGCACGGAGAAGATACGCACCGGATTTTTTGTGCGAAAAATGAATCGTTTCCGTCTTATCAAAATGCTTTTCTGCCGGCGTTAAATCAATGCTCCACTGTGCGATTTTTTTTCCGAGATATTTTTTGCGGAACTCCCCATTGGATTTATCGAAGACGAGTTTCGAGCCGATATTGTCTATTTCTATTTGCCGCCAATCAAGCCGCTTCGGTTCCGACTTCAAATAAACTTTAATGTCGTCAATCAACTGCCGGACGTTCACCTCGTGTGCCGTCAGTTTAACCTTTTTTCCGTTACGGAAAATATACTGCAATTCGGCATTGAGACCTGTAACGCGGGAACCGGCAGATTCAAAACGTCCCCAGTTTTTGACGATTTGGTCGAGTTGTTCGTACAAATTTTTATTTTTCCCGTCCCACTCAATCGCCTTTCGGTAGTATTGAGCGGCTTTATCAAATTGCAAACGGTTTGTGTAAATCTGTGCGAGTTGTCCGGCACCGAGACGCGGTTCTATCTCGTTTGCTTTTTGTAACAGTTTTATCGGATTGAATTCGTCCGGCAGCGTGAACCGCTTTATGCCCGTTGCCAGTTGCGCTATTGTTTCTTCATCCGGCAGCGTTTCAAGACTTAATATGCTTGCCGTTCTGCCGGCTTCGTCCGTTTTGTTGCGGGCGGCAGGACGGTGAAAATACCTGAAAGATGCCAACGTTTCCGTACCGAATTGCAACCGGTAAAAATCGGCTTGCCGCATCAGCATTGCCGCCGAACTCGATTCATCGTATCGTACCGCTTCGTTGAGAGTCCACCGCCAGCGTTCACCGTCATTTTTTGCTGCCTCAAACGAGTCGGGAACGTGATAAAAAACGGGATTGCCGTCTTCATCAACAGGGGCATAAGATGTGCCGGCACCGCGGTAACGCCGCTCCTCATAATCGGGCAGCAGCGTTAAATCGGAAAGTGTCTGCAACTGCCAAGCCCCGCCGGACTGCCGTGCTTCGAGAAAAATATCCGCAAAGTCCGCAAAGAAAACGGAAACATCATTATTGGGTTTCTCGTTCGGCAGCATCGGCAAAACGGCGGCATAAAGTTGCAGCACACGGACTCTATCCCGTTGGCTGCTGTCAACCCATTTTCCGTTTCCGCCCCGATGCTGACCGCGTTGGAACTTGCCGTCAATGATTACGCCGTGATGCGGTATCTGCCGGTATGTATCGGCAACGGCTTTCAAAACTTGCCGGTTGTTTTTGTGTATTTCGGCGGCTCCTTCGAGGAACGTATCAATTTCCGCACTTTGATTTAACCGCTGGAGTGCATCGGTAACACGTTTAACGGCAGTACGGACATCGGCACTCTCCGCTTTGTTTTTCGTATCAAGCACCCAGGGACGCAGAAGGTCGAGAGCGTCTTTGTGCAGCCCCTCCTTAATCAGTTTGTCGGCTTGGGAAAGCACGGTATCGGCAGCCGTCACAAATCCCTCCGTAAAAAAAAGGAGTAAAATCGCAGAACAAAGGACAAAAATAAAATGCTGCCGAAACTGTTTCATCGTTAGTAAAGAACAAAGGAACGTTATCAATCATTATAGTTGTTTTTCTGCATTTTCCTTAATGCCGTATTTGTCTATATGATTGGTATGTGTTTATTGTGGCGTTATTTATTTTTCTGTCAACCCCCCATTATTTATTCTCCCCGTTTAACCCGGTAAATTGCTGTTATCATTTCGCCGGAGTCTTTGAATTTCGTATTTGTTTTCAAGACGGTATCAATCAGGTGCCGCGCATCGGATTCACTGTGTCCGAGTGTCAATAAGGCTTCAAACGTTTCGGAAATAACGTCAATACGTTGTTCTTCCGGTAAATCGCCGGCAACGATTAACGCAAACTTCGGAACTTTACGCCGCAACTTCGCAACAATACGTTCGGACATTGCCGCACCGATACCCGGCAAACTGGCAAGAAATTTTTCGTCTTTTTCTTCAATGGCGGTTGCGACTTCTTTCACGGGACGAATCATTGCCCGCAGGGCTTTCTTCGTTCCGACTCCGTCCACCGAACAGAACAACTCGAAAAACTCCCGTTCGGCTTCGGTCAGAAAACCGATGAGGCGCGGAGTCATTTTTCCCTGCGGATTGCCGTCGAGCGAGTAAATAGTATGCAGCGAAACGGGTTTGCCGATTTCGTTTTGCAGTTGCCGGCGTGTATATTCGGGAATCAAAACTTCGTACTCAAATGCTCCCGCTGCCAAAACCGCCCGTTCAGGATGCAATGCTGTTAATTGACCGGTTATCTTGCTAATCATAATTCAGGGAAAACGTGGTATGTTAAGACCCCGCACGGGCAGTAACGGAAGGAATACGGAATTGCGCCATTACTTCTTGCGAGGGATTTGCTAAAAATGCGTGCATATGTTGATGAACTTCTTGCGGGGTCGTTTCCCGCAAAATATCCCTCATTAAAGTTATGCGCTCGCCGGGGTCCATACCGACATCCCAGTCGGCATCAAAAGCCAAACCAAACGAGTTATGAACGCCGGGAATGGATTCGATGACCTCAACATCCCGAATAGGGTATCCCCGCCGTTCACATTCATCAATGAACGGCTGCAACTGCGATTCCAGTCGTTCTGTTATGTATGGTTCTATTTTGCGTTTAGCCATTGTAAAACTCCTTTCGATTTATTACCGAGGGCATCGTTTTCTGATACAATGAAACAGCGTGTTTGTTGTTATCCGTTATTTATTCCCGATTGTCAACGATGGTCACGTCCCTGAAACAATTAGTTCCGCAGTTGATAACACGTTTCGGACTGCACCTGAACCGCGACAACGAACGAATCAGCACCGCCTGGAAAGATGCCGTCGGCGAACCGTTTGCGGCAATAACCAACGTCAGCCGATTAACCCGCGGTACACTGGAAATTACTGTCCCGCACAATGCCTTCGTTCAGGAATTGTCGTTCCGCAAAAACGAACTGCTCAACGCAATACAAACGGCAGTCCCCGACATCAAAATCAAACGGCTCAAATTCGTTGCCGGCTAAACCTGTTACGGATTCGCTGCCGCCGGAAGCCATTTTGCCCGAACAGCATTGCCCGCTCCTGACGGCGACGATGCCGTCCGTGCATAATGTTTAACCGCATCAGCATAACGCTTTTCCCGTTCAGCGATGCGTCCCAACAGATATTCCGTGTTGTCCCGCCAAAGATTGACCGTCCCCGAGCGCAGTACCTCCAAAAAATCTTTCGCTGCCGGTATTGAGTTATTTTCAAACGAACCGAGAGCAAGAAAATAACCGGCTTGAGCCGAAATTAGCCGCAGGTGAACGGCTATATCCGGTCGGTCAGCAAACTGCGGACTATTGCGGTATTCTATCATTTCCCGGTCAGGCACACGGGCATCCTGCCAGCGGGTCATCGCACTGTTTTGACCGGCAATCTGCCCCTTGAAATACAGGACACGTCCCGACCAAAGCGGGTACGTCCCGTCCCGCAAATTTGCCATACCATAGAGCGACAGAAATTCTTCGGTAACGGCGTGCCGGAATATCTGTTCAAACATCGTGCGGAACGGGTATTTCCAAAGTTGCACACTGGTAATCCCCTTGGCGGCGGCAAAGCGGCGGCGCAATTCGGCAGCGTCCGTGTAAAGCACCATTGTTTGCGTGCCGGTCAGTTCGCTCTCCATAATTTTCATCCGCATCGAGGCACTTTCCGGCGTTACGAAAAGATAGGCTGTCGATTGTTTGAGCAACTCCGCCGTAACCGGAAAATGCTTTGCATCAGAAATATCCAAGCGGCGAAGCAGCGAATCGTCTTTCAGACATTGCGAAAGTGTTGCAGGTTCAGGAAACGACAGTTCGCCGTTCTCCGCAATTTTTGCCCCGCCGGCTCCCGGCAGCGGAAAGCCGTGCGCCAAAAGATAAATATAAACTTCGCCGTCAATCAAAACTCCGACCGCCCAATACAGCGGCGACTCCGGTTTGTCCGGGTTAGGCACCGCCAACAGTGCCGAGTCAATACGCTGTTGACGCAGTAATTCTATAAACACGGCTGCCCGGTCAAGCATCGTTCCATAACCGAGTAAAACGGACTGCCACGGAAATTGCTGCGGCATATCAACAGCCTGCTGCCGATTAAGCGGAACGATTTTGTCCCGCAACTCGACATTGCAAACTGTCCAATCGAACAGATTCGTAACACGGTCAAGGAGTGTCTGTTTTTCGCCCCGCGCCCAATGAGATACATTCCGCATCCAAACCGCTTGTTTCAGATACTCGACATCTGCCGTTTGAACGGTCAAAGCGTCGAGTTTCAGTTGGTCGGCATAATTTTCAAGCGTGTTCGCAATGCCGGAAAATTCTTCGGTTTCCTTGTTAAGTTGTTTCGCAAAAGACCGGACGGCATCATCGTTGAGATTCGGAATCTTTTCGAGTGCCTCAATTTTCTTTTGCAGCGCAACAATGATTTGCGCATACTGTTCAACGGACGGCAATTTGGCAATTTGTGCAAACGTATGCAATTCGGCAGCGAATGATTTCAGCGTTTCCGTCAATTTTTTCCGTACCTGTGTCAAAGAATCGGCAGGGGCAGCAACTTCTGCCTTTTCGCCTTGCAGTATTTTTAACAGGTCAACGGTTTGTTTCGCAGCACCGGCGGTTTTTCGGGCGGTTTTCTCAATTTCGGCGAGTTCGGCATCGGCTTTCCAATCGGCATCGGCTTTTCGGTTGCGCAGCCATTTGTCGAGCCGGTCAGCGGTGTTCACGATTTTTTCGTACCCCGGCATATTCGGCAGACACGGCGAGTCTTCGAGATTATCGAGCAGAGCAAAGGAGCGGTCAAAGTCTTCTTTTTGGTGTTGTACGTCGCCGAGAGCGAGATTGCCGGATTCTCCGAGGGCATCGGCAACATCGTCATCATTCCGGCAGCCGGCGGAACAGCACGCAAACAGTAAAGCGGCAAGGCAACAAATACGGTACATCGAAAATAACAGCGAAAAGGGCTTAACAGCGGCAAAACAGCACGTTGATTGTTATCGATTTGCCGTCCGTTGTCAAATGCAGAGCCGGTCGGCACAAGTCTTTGTTGGTTTTTATACCGATAGTTTATCACACGGAGCGCAAGCAAGCGCAAGT
>JAITQJ010000208.1 GCA_031288955.1 Planctomycetaceae bacterium
ACTCCTCTTGGCGCGTCGTTGAACTCAGCGATGCCGTGTGTCCCGAAGAAGACGATTCTGTATTAGCAAACGTTGTTGTTCTTTGATGCCATATTGCCGATGTATCGCTGTAGTCCGAACTATAAGTGCCGCTGAAACTGCGTCCCTGTCCGCTGGTACTGCCGGTCGATGACACCAGCGCAAACGCTCCGCCGTTGACACCGCTTTGGGCTGTCCTTGTTTCAGATGACGATGCCTGAAAACTCTCCGACAATTCAGTGATTTTTTCCGAGTCGGTGAATGTGCGTTTCGTACCGTCTGCGTCAAACTCTTGGGTAAGAAGAGAACCAATGCGGGTAATCCGGTGTTCATCCAAAACGGCTTCGTAGAGATTCGACGAATACTCGTACAAACGGAAATCATAACTCCCCGCCGATGCGGTAGTTATGTCGGCTTTTGCCGATGCACTGTACTGTAAAACGCCTCGTTCATCTGCCGTCTTGTTCCAGTTGGTAACGGTAATTTCATAATAATCTTGCGAACCAACTTCGGTTAAGGAGTATGATTTTTCGGAAAACGTTGTTTGTGTTCCGATAAAATCGCCGAGAGTGCGGCTGCCTGAATGTGTCCCAACGGTATAATTCGCCAGTGTGAGCGGCGTTGATTCTGTGCTTGTTATAAAGACCGAACCGCTGCCTGCGTATTGCAGCGATTGCTGATACGTTTCGGTAATTGTTCCCGATGATTCTGCTGCAATGATGCCGTTAATCAGAACATAATTGACGCTCCATTTTTCGTTACGCACACGGTCAAAGGATACCGTTTCGCTGCCGGTAATGGTTGAGTTATAAAAGTTGCGGCTGTAATCGGCGGTTGTTTCGCTGTGCCAAAGACTTTCGTAAGTCCCGCTGCCGGTGCCGGTTACGGCGGTTATTGTCCAGCCGGCATTAGTATAATTCCACTGAACGGCAAGGGTTTCGCGGTATGTGCCGGTTTTTGTAACAATGTCTGTACTGCTGGAATCATTGACGGCAAACTGACTGGAATAGGTTTGATATAGTGTTGCCTGATATGCGCCGTCAATGCAGGAAGTGATTAAACCGGATTCGGTTTCGGTGTTGTAAAGACTGTTACTGTTCTGGAGTTGATAAGATTGATAATTCGTTTCGCCGTAGAGCCAAGTATTGTCTGCCGACAGCAATTTCCTGTTTTCGAGACTTTCGAGTTGCAGCGAGCGGCTGCGGACGAGTTTTTTTGGACGAAAAGTGAACATAGTTCCAAATCAGACAAAAACCGTTTGTCCATTTTCGGTATTCGGCATCTGTTTGTCAAGCGGGGCGTATGATAGAATACCCTGATAACAGATTTGCAATTCACCGGCTGAAATAGAACAAACCGCCGGCTCACTACACAATGATAAATTCCCTGATTCACTGGTCGCTGCACAACCGTTTTTTGGTTTTGGCAATGTTTATCGGTATTTGTGCTTGGGGTGTACACGCCGTCCGCACAACCCCCGTTGATGCCTTTCCCGATTTGTCCGAAAACCAAGTCATCGTTTATGCCGATTGGAGCGGACGTTCGCCCCAAGAAGTCGAAGACCAAATTACCTATCCGCTCTCTGTCTCGCTGCAAGGTCTCGCCGGTGTCAAATCTGTCCGCGCTTCCTCAATGTTCGGCTTCTCGTTCCTGACCGTCATCTTTAACGATAACATTGACACCTATTTTGCCCGGACACGCGTTCTCGAACGGCTCAGTTCACTCGGCAGCATTTTGCCCGCCAACGTCACCCCGCGGCTCGGTCCCGACGCAACAGGCTTGGGTTGGGTGTTTCAGTATTATCTGAAAACAAATACAGCAACACACGACCTCGGTTCACTGCGGACATTACAGGACACGTATATCCGTTACCAACTGGCGGCAGTTCCGGGCGTTGCCGAAGTCGGAAGTATCGGCGGTTTTGTCCGGCAGTATCAAATCGAAGTATCCTCGCTGAAACTAAAACAATTCAATGTCACTCTCGGTCAGGTAATGGACGCTGTTGCCGCCGGCAACTTAAACGTCGGCGGGAAAACAATCGAAGAGAACGGTGCCGAGTTCGTGATTCGCGGCATCGGTTTAGTTGACAGCGTCAATGATTTGGAAATATTGCCGGTAATGCCCCGCAGCGGTGTACCGCTGTATCTTAAAGACATTGCCCGTATTCAAATCGGCGGGGCTTTTCGGCGGGGAACGCTTGATGTCAACGGTCAGGAAGTTGTCGGCGGAATCGTCGTGATGCGCTACGGTGAAAACGCTTATCAGGTGATTCACGATGTAAAAGAAAAAATCAAAACAATTCAAAGCGGACTGCCGACCGGCGTTTCTATCGAAGCGTTTTACGACCGCAGCGATTTAATCGCCAGAGCCGTCGATACTCTCAAAAATGCGCTGCTCGAAGAAATCGTTTTAGTCACGCTGGCGCATATTTTATTCCTGTTCCATTTCCGCTCTATCGTTATCGTAACACTGCCGCTGCCTGCGTCGATTTTAATCTCGTTTATCCTGATGAATTACTTGGGGATACCGTCGCATATTATGTCGCTGACCGGCATTGCGATTTCTATCGGCGTGCTGGTCGATGCCGGTATCGTGATGACGGAAAATGTTATCAGACATTGTGAAACACGCTTAAACACTCAACAGAAACAATTAACTTCCGGCGATATTTTTCAGATAACGCAGGAAGCCAGTCAGCAGGTCGGCAGACCGATGTTCTTTTCGATGGCGATTATTATTCTCGCTTTTGTACCGGTGTTTATGCTCTCCGGTCAGGAAGGAAAACTGTTTCATCCGCTGGCTTTTACGAAAACGTTTGCGCTTATCGGTGCCGTACTGCTGGCGGTAACAGCGGTACCGGTATTCTGCACGTTTTTCGTCCGCGGTCCGTTCCGAAACGAAGATAAAAATGTCCTGATGAATTTTCTGTTACGAATATATGACCCCGTACTCGATTGGTCGCTGCGGCATACGAAAACGATTATAACCGCTGCGTGTATTCTGCTGCTCGCTTCCGTTATTACAGCGTTCGGTTTGCCGAAGATGGTGAGAGATTTAACTCCGCCTGCATTGGAAACACGTCTCCGCGGTTTCGGAAATGAATTTATGCC
>JAITQJ010000210.1 GCA_031288955.1 Planctomycetaceae bacterium
ACATCGCACCGGTTTCGTCCTGCACCCGAATATCCAAGCGTATCTGTTTATCGACCGGAAACGTTTGAATATTGACCGGATTCAAAACGGCGGCGTGAACGATTGCCGGCTGTCCAATGTCGGTCATAACGGCATTGAGCAGCGAACGCAAAATCGGTTCGTTTTCCGCAGGCGACCAAAGTGCGGCGATAAACAAATCGTTCGTCGGTTTGATAATGCCGGGTTTCATAAACGTATTATACACTGGCGTTTTCGCTCCGAAAACACCGGGCATTGACAAAACACCGCCGATTGCGGACAATGTCATATTATTGTCTCAACCCTATACATTGTCAAGCGCAGCGTGTTAAAGTCCGCAGTTGAAATCGAAAAAATGCGTAAGGCGGGCTTAATTGTCTGGCACGCCTTGCAAATAGCCCAAGCCTTAATTCGTCCCGGTATCACAACCGGCGAAGTAGATGCTCAAATTGAGCGATTCTTTCTCGACCAAAAAACCGTACCGCTCTTCAAAGGCGTACCGGGTAAAGTGCCGTTTCCTGCGGTAACGTGTATCAGCGTTAACGAACAGGTCGTTCACGGTATTCCGGGCGACAGAGTGTTACAGGAAGGCGACATCGTAAGCGTCGATACCGGCTGTAAAATTCTCGATACCGGTTCGGCAGACAAAGGCTGGTGCGGCGATTCGGCATATACGTTTCCGGTCGGTAATGTCCCGGCAGAAAAACAAAAATTGATGGACGTGACGCAGAACGTTCTGCAACTGGCGATTGATGAAATGCCGAGAGCGGCGTATTGGAGTCAGGTTGCAAAGAAAATGCAAAAATACGCTCAAGGCTTCGGTTATTCGGTCATTGAATCGCTTGTCGGACACGGCATCGGCAGAGATATGCACGAAGACCCGCAGGTGCCGAATTATATGAGTTCAGAAACGATGAAAATGGACTTCCGTCTTGTGCCGGGTATGGTGATTGCCGTCGAGCCGATGATAAACATCGGTACGAAAAAGGTGCGGACACTTGCCGACCACTGGACGATTGTTACGGCAGACCGGGAAGCGAGTGCGCATTTTGAACACACCTTGGCATTGACGGCGGCAGGAGTCCGTGTTCTAACAGGACCGCCGCAAAACGATACCGAAAAAATGGATATTTCGCCGTACACACACCGCGTAAAACCGCAGTAATGCCCGCTCCTGTATAACACTCCACTATCGCTGTCCGGCAGGACGGGGGATTGATAACTCCAGCGGCTTTGTCGGGAGCGTGTCCAGTCTGACAATTTCCTTGCCGCCGTCAAGCACATAAAAGCCTTTACCTCTGTTATAACGGCTGCCGTCTTTGTCGTAGAATATCGTTATATTGTGTCCGTGATACTTAACCGCATCAAGACAGAAATACGCCGTGTCCGGCGGTACCAGCGGATAAATGACCATATTGATGCCAAGCACCGGACGGAAACCAATCAAACCGCTGATAATTAAATCGCAAAACGTCGAATGATTGTAATCCTTGCCCCGCTCATAACCGCCCTTGCCCGCATCCCAAGTGCCGTTTTTCCACGTCTTCAACCGCGTTCGGGCAATCCAATCGCCCGTCGCCGGATTGATATTTTCGTCAATCCAGGAAACCGTCTTACCGCCGTCCCGCTTCAATGTATGCGATTGAACATAACAGTTCAGCGTCTTTTGATATGCGTCTTTTAATTTCGTTACATCTTTACCGGCAGCGGCATCCCGGTTAATCAAATTCGCCAGTCCGGTAAGCGTTATCGCCGTTGCAAAGGGCCAACTCGGACCGTTCCACTGACACTCGTGTCCCTTGTATGAAATCTTGTAAAGCGGATGCCGCTGTTCCGCCGTTGTCGGTCCGAATGGAGCGTAAAAACCCTGCGGGTCGAGAAGTTGCTCCCAGGCGGCAGTGTATTCTTCCGGCGGATTCAGTTCGGCAAAATACCACGGCGTATAACCGTGCAGTTCCCGAACATTAACAAGCGTCAGTTTGTCGTCCGGCGATTTTACACGCGGGGCAACTTTGTAAAACCGGGCATCGGCATCCCAAAGGTTTTTATGTAACAGATTTTTAATCCGCTGTGCTTCGGCAGCAAATTTTTCTGCCGCTGCCGCATCGCCGGCAAGTCCCGCAATCTGTGAAATCGCCGCTGCTTCGGCAAACATATACGAATTGATTTGCGCCCGGTAATGTGCATCGTCTTTGAGAATTTCCGTTGCAACAGACATTTCGCCGCCGTCTCTATCGCCCCGCTGCCAAAACAGACCGTTCGGGTCGAGACGCTCTTTCTGCCACGCTTCATAATTTTTAATCAGGTCGGGCAGCAGTTCCTTTGCCAAATCTGTCTTGCCGGTAACCGCCGCCTGCTGCAAAATCGAGTCGGCAATCCAAAAACTGTAAGACCGCAATGCTCCGCCTTTTCGTAACCAAAATACGGAGTAATCATTGAGAAAATCGTTATGATGCAGCCAGCGTCCTTCGCGGTAATGATGTGCGGCAGGACACGAAATCGTGTTATGTTTTCCCGCCCAGGGGACGTTCGGATGAAATTCGGTAACGACAAAACCGTCGGGCGTGGACTTGATATGTTTGCGGTACGTCCACCAGCGGAAGTAATATGTCCGTTCGAGGTCTTTGTCGGGATAATCAAGCAGCGGCATATTTTGCGACAGAAACTCCCAAGCCTTATCGTTGGGATACGTCTGTTTGACGGTTTCTTCGTCATCGGCATTGAACGTGTCAATGTAATGCCTGAATTGTGCCGGCTGCAAAACCTGCGCAGAAAGCGAACCGGTGAAAAGTGTAACGAAAACGGTCAGGAGAATGTTGTATTTCATCTGTTCTGAATGTGCAGGCAAAAAATCCGGCGAACAAGTAACTTTTCCAAGCGTTACAATTTCTTGCTCGTCAATAAACCAATCGTACGCCCTTTGTTTCCCGTTGCACAGTAGTACATATAGAACGTTTCGTTCTTCGGGTTATAGACGAGCGAAATCTTGTGGGCATACTGTTTGTCCAACCCCGTCGGGTGACCGCCCGCCTTGTAGAGCGGTTCCGGGTCTGCCGTCCAATGCACCAAATCACGGGAAAACGCTGTCATAATGTGCGCCCCGCCCCTGCCGACACCGAAGTAAAACGCCGTCCAATGGTCGCCGTCCCGAAAAACTTTGCAATCAGACGCAAATTTTTCGTCATAGCCGCCCTTCCGGTTACCGATAACCGGATTGAACGGATAACGAACCCAATGAATCATATCGTTCGATAATGCCAGTCCCATCCGTTCGCTTCCGCCTTCGGCAGCATTATAAAAGTTGTAATACGCTCCTTCGTGTTCGACCACCCAGGGCTGATAGATGCAATTTTTCTCCCATTTTTTGCAGTCGCTCTGAAAGATGGACAATGCCGGCTGGTCGGATGCCCGCTTCCAAACGATACCGTCTTCGCTTGCCGCAACACCTTCGTATCCCGGTCGCAGTTCATAACCGCCTTGTTTCGGATAACAGCCGTAGAGTGTCCAGTATTTGCCGTCTTTCTTTTTCAAGATGCGGGGGGCTTTGATGTCCCAATTTTCGTACAAAAATGCCCCGATAACGCAGCCGCCGAAATCGAATTCGCCTTCTTTGCCGAAGCCCATTGCGGTCTTCGGATTTTTCCAATGAACGAGGTCATTGCTTTCAACAACGAAGGAGTTATAACCTTTGCCGTTAAAGCCGATGAAGCACATATACCAAACGTCGGGCTTTCCGGGCAGTTGATAGACGCAGGGGCAGTCGTAGGAGCGAAAGCCATCGGCATCGGGAATTTTATAGTCCGCCGGAATAACGGCATCGGGATAATAATGCCAGTTGCGGTAAGGTTCGCTCCATTGTTTCATTGTATCGGCATCAATGGGCGACGCAGATTCTTGGGCGAAGGCGCAAGTTGCCGATAAGACCGTCAGAACGGCAACAACAGAGATAGTGCAGCGTTTCATTATGTAATGTATCCAAAGGGTTTATAACCATTATATCCGCCAGCAGTGCGGGTGTCAATCAGAGCCGCAATCGTAAGATTGCGGTTAAACACACAACAATAAGGAGACAGACTCCTGTTCACCAGTATTGGAACCCATCGAAAACGTAAAGTACGACCGTGAGGAAAAGGAGAACGCTAATCGCCAGACTGCCCGTTCTCCATAATGCACTTTGTTTCTCTAATATCTTTTTCTGCCGATTTGCTTCCGCGAGTTCAGCCTTAACCTTTGCTAGTTCAGCCTTAAAACGCTGCTGGGTTTGTTCTGATGTCGCTTGTTCAGTCCAAATCTTCTGCTGTGATATTGCTAGTTCACTTTGAAGTTGCTTGTTTCGCTTCGTCAGTTCTTCTAACAACATATCCGTTGTCGGCTGCGGTGTTGGCGTTATCGATTTTTCAGCGGCTGGAGATTTAGCAACCGGTGCGCTGCCCACCTCCAGTTCGGCTTTGCACTCCGATTGGGTGCGTATAAACTTTACCGATGCACTGCGGTCAAGCGGAATTGCCCCAAACAGGTTCATCACGTCTAGAGCAAGTTTGTCTGCGAGCGTTTTGCGGACTTCAGTATCCGGCAACTCGATTCTCTGTTTTGGTCTTTCACCAGCAAACTCTTCCGACAAAACTTCCGGCGGCGGGACGGGTAATTTCTTGGCAGTATCGGCAATCTTTTGGAATGTCGGACGGTCAAAGACCGGAAAAAGATTAATGCCTTCGGTCTCCTTCGAGTGTATCCACGCCGACAAAAGAACATAACGTCCCGGTCGGTCTTTGCCGTCCCGCCCGCCGTCGAGAACACGGTATAAAACCGTCCACTCTTTGAGTCGTACGATTCCTCCCCAAAGGTCGTCCGGCTGCAAATCATTCGTATTGTCCGGGCGGTGTTCGCGCGCAATTTCAAAAAATTGCCGAAGGTCGTCAAGAGACAACGTATCGTCAAACCAGTTCCAGTAATGTCCGCCGCTTACAGAAGTGGCAGCATCGTAAAGTGCATAATGAATTTTCATTTTCTCTGTTTGGTAAAATATCCTCTTATCGTCTGATTTTTCTTATTCTGCAATGAAATAAGAAAAGGTTTTTAATGTTGTCATAGTCTCTACTTCCCACAGAATAGAAAAATAGCCCTCACGACAACGACTATGACTATGACTATCCCCACGCTACCCCACCAACCAGCGTTACTCGACGGTTCCCCTGTAGCACCGGCGGGCGATAAGTCAAATTCTTC
>JAITQJ010000232.1 GCA_031288955.1 Planctomycetaceae bacterium
GAACGATGACGCAATTACAGGCATTTTCCGGTACGTCTTTCGGAGACATACACGTTCCGGCGGCGATTTCCTGTCCGGTGCCGGATTGGGAAAACGGAGTCATTCGTGCTTATTCGCAAGAAGAACAAAGAACGATTCGTCATTGGTACGTCGAGCAAGGACTTGTAAAACCGCTGGAAGAAATCATCGGCTCAAAAAAAACGAACCGAACGAGCATACCGCCAGACAAGGAACCGCCGCTGACCGATGAAGAGTTCAATGACTTTATGGAAACACTCACAGAAAACCGGCGGATTGACAGGGAAATGGGAGCAAAGCGGACGGCTCGATTATTAGAAATAATGGGAGAAAATGAGAAATGATAAAACTGCCACTTGTTGTTGATACTTGCATTTTTTCGTCATTACCGAATATATTTAACATTGGAGACATTTACGATGTTCGCCGCTATATCAGAAGGCTTGAGTTTGTTTGCTGCTGTGTTCGTTGTTCTGTACGCTGCGGGGAATACAACGATGATGTACAATAGGTTTAAGAACCAACAGCGTCAAATTGACGAACTGAAAAAGGAATTGCAGCAGATAAAAAACGTTTCAGAGACGCAATCGTAAGATTGCGGAATGTCCGGCATCTTACGATGCCGGTTCTGAAAAAAAATTGCCGGATAAAACCTAAACATTTACCTAACACTATCTATAAACCTCAACCCTAACGCATTTAACTCTATCACCCTTAAACTATGTTTTCACACTTTTTCATAGACCGTCCTATATTTGCCTGCGTCGTTTGTCTGGTCATTACGCTCCTCGGAGCGGTGTCGATTCCGTCACTGCCCGTCGAACAGTTTCCCGACATCGTGCCGCCGACAATTATGGTCATCGCCACTTACCCCGGTGCCAGTGCCGAGGACGTTGCCAATGCCGTTGCCATTCCCCTCGAAGAACAACTCAACGGTGTCGACAATATGATTTATATGGATTCGCAGTGTACCAGCGACGGTTCACTGCGTATCACCGTCTCATTTGAAGTCGGCACCGACCCTGATATTGCTTCCGTTCTCGTGCAGAACCGCGTCAAAATGGCTGAACCGCTTCTGCCCGACGAAGTCCGGCGGTTGGGTATCAGGGTTATCAAGCGGGCAAACAACTTCGTCTGCTTCATCAACCTGATTGAAAAAATGCAGGACGATGCAGACGGCAATGCTGCTAACAACGCCGTTAACGCTGCCGGCAGCAAAGAGCCGGAATCAGCACATCCGGCTGCCCGCGGCGGCATCTCCGGTGTGGCGGCAGCGGCAGGAGAAGCGGAAAAAAAGGGAACAAAGAGCGGTCCCTATTTGGCAAACTACGCCTCGCTCTACCTCAAAGACCGCTTGGCACGGGTTGATGGTGTCGGCGAAGTGATGGTCTTCGACCAGCGGCTTTTCAGTATGCGGGTCTGGCTTGATGAAGACACAATGTCAGCACGCGGCATTTCCGTACAGGAAGTCTATGGCATTATTCAGGAACAAAACGTACAGGTTGCCGCCGGACGTATCGGTCTCGAACCCGTCCCCGAAGGCGTGCAAACCAATTTCGCGGTCGTTACGCTCGGCAGACTCAAAGAGGTTTCCCAGTTTGAAAATCTTATCCTTAAAGTTGATGAGCAAGGCGGGGTTCTCCGCCTCAAAGATGTCGCCACCATTGAACTCGGCGCAGCCGACTACACAACGGAAGCACGTTACAACGGCAGAATGGCAACCGGTATGGCAATCGCTCCGCGTGCCGGTGCAAACTCGCTCGAAGTTTCCGCAAACGTCGTCAAGTTAATGGAATCGCTCAAAGAATCCATCGGACGAAGCGGGCTGGAATACAAAATTCCGTTTAATGCAACCGACTTCGTTCAGGCAACGGTCGATGAATTCGTCGAAACGCTGTGCCTGTGCGTTTTGTTCGTCATCTTTACGGTGTTCATCTTTTTGCAGGATTGGCGGGCTGCGTTGATTCCGACCCTGACCATTCCGGTCTCCATCGTCGGTACGTTTTTTCTGATGTGGAGTTTCGGCTTCTCTATCAATACGATGACACTCTTCGGTCTCATTCTCGTTATCGGTATTGTTGTCGATGATGCGATTGTCGTGGTCGAAAACACACAGCGGATTATCGACTCAGAACATCTCGACGGAAAGGCAGCCGCGAAAAAATCAATGATTCAGGTTATGGGACCGGTCATTGCAACGGTTCTCGTGATGATGGCGGTGTTCCTCCCGACATCAATGATGCAGGGTATCGTCGGACGTTTGTACAAGCAATTCGCTCTGACGATTGCCGGTTCAGTCGGTATTTCCGGCATCTGCGGCGTTACTCTCGCACCGGCACTTTGTGCCATTCTGCTCCGTCCGTCCTTGCCGAAAAACAGGCGAAAAATTTGGTTCCGGCTCTTCAATTTCGTCTTTGACGGCTTCACCGTCATTTACCTCAAAACGGTCAAGTCGATGATTTATATCGCACCGGTCATTCTCCTCCTCTGGTGCGGCTTGATTTACGTTCTCCTTGAAACGGTATCAACACTGCCGAGCGGCTTTTTGCCCAACGAAGACCAAGGCGTGATTATGATGGAAGTCAAACTTCCCGAAGGCGCATCAAAAGAACGTACTGCCGAAGTTCTCGACCGTGTAGAGAAACTGGTGCGGGCGCAGCAAACGGTGAACCGGAGCGAAGATTACCATAAGCGGAGTTGGACAACAAAACTCTACGAGCGGTTTTGGGATAAGAAAAAAACTTACGTTGAAAGCGGCGGTATCAAAGCCGCAATGTATATCGGCGGCTTTTCGTTCATCAGCGGCAACGGCTCGAACCTCGGTATGGTCATTATGCCGCTCAACGCCTGGAAGGAACGCCGCGACGAAGGATTGAGGATTCCGGCAATCCAAGCCCGTCTGCAAGTGGGACTCAACAAAATTGCCGAAGCCCAGTTCCAGATGATTACACCGCCGCCGATTCAAGGTCTCGGTATGGCAACGGGCATATCCTACGTTCTCCTCGATGAACGCGGTGTCGAACCGACCGTTCTCGCCAGCGTAATGGACGACCTGAAATACAAGGCGGTTGATGCAGACCCGATTGTTGCGGCGATGACTCCGTTCAATCCCAACTCGCCGCGGCTCTTCCTCGACATTGACCGGGATAAGGCAAAGCGGATGGGCTTGAGCCTCGGTGAAGTCTTTGCCGCTCTGCAATCTTATCTCGGTACGGCTTATGTCAACGACTTTAACGTCTTCGGCAGAACGTACCGCGTCAATATGCAGGCAAAGGGAGAGTACCGCGATAACGTTCAGGACGTTTTGCGAATCAAGGTCAAAAACAATAAGGGAACGATGGTGCCGCTCGAAGCGTTCACGACGCTTCGGGAAGTTTCCGGTCCGCAACTCCTGACGCGTTACAATATGTTTCCAAGTGCGTCATTTACCGGAATTCTCCGACCGGACAGGTCAACGAGCGAAGGCATTGCCAAGATGGAAGAGTTAAGCAGAAGCCTGCCTGACGGTTTTAGTTATGACTGGACTGGGGTGACGTTTCAGGAAAAGCGGGTGGGCAATCAGACGGCAATTTTCTTTGCCGTATCGGTGTTGTTCGCCTTTTTAATCCTTGCCGCTCAATACGAAAGTTGGGCTGCGCCGCTGATTATTATGATGGCAGTGCCGCTCGGCGTTGCCGGCTCGCTCACGGCGGTCGTGTTGTTTGCGATGCACGCCGGCAAGATGCCTGAAATCAATCTTTATACGCAAATCGGACTTTTGATGATGGTTGGTCTTTCAGCAAAGAATGCCATCTTAATTACGGAGTTTGCGCGGGAGCGGCGGGAGAGCGGTGTACCGCTGGTTCAGGCGGCGTACGAGGCGGGTCGGCTGCGTTTGCGTCCGATTTTTATGACCTCGTTTGCGTTTATTTTGGGTGTGTTGCCGCTGGTTTGGGCGGACGGGGCGGGGAGTAATGCCCGAAACGCCATTGGAGACGGGGTTTTCGGCGGTCTTTTGATGGAGACGTTTGTGGGAGTTTATGTAACGCCGGTACTTTTTGTTTTGATTATGGGCATTGCGGAATACTTTAGGAAGCACATTAACGCCTTCCTTGATTACAGCCGGGCGAAGGCGCAGCGGCGAGGTGCCGAGTTAGATGAAATCAATCTCCGCCGCGGCGATTGACGGGAGCGTTAGCACTTTTTTTCAACCAC
>JAITQJ010000299.1 GCA_031288955.1 Planctomycetaceae bacterium
TTCGCCGAATTGTCCGCCGGCTTCAAACGTTTCTGCAATTTGCAGTACAACTTCATTGTCATCGGGAAACAATGCTTCGAGTTGCTGCCAAACGGCTTCGGCTCTTTTCTGTTCGCCGATACGCAGCAGTGTTTTAGCAAGCATTTGCAAAACATCACGCAGTTGCTTGCCGGTTGCGGACGTTTTTTTGAGACGATTGACGGCTTCTTCCAGCAGCGCAATACCGTCCTGAAACTGTTTATCAGAAACGAGAACTTCACCGAGATAATAGGCCGGCAAATAATTTCCGCTGTCGAGTTGAGCAGCCTTGCGGAACGCTGCCGCCGCCGTTTTCCAATCGCTTTGCCGTTGAGCAGCGAGTCCGTAAAGCATCTGCGCCGCCGTATTGTCCGGCTCCTTTTCCGTCCGGCTCCGGCATTGGTTCAGAAAAATATCCGCTTCGCCGGTGTCCGCAAAATAATGATAAACACGGTCAAAAACGGCACCGTGCTTCGGGTCTTTTTGTAACAATTCAATGTACCGTTCAATCACCGCATCGGCAGCAGACAGCGGTACGGAGATATTGACCGGCAGACAATTCAATAAACACGTAATACAAAAAAACTGAATCAGTAAATTCCAGCGCATTGTTCGGCGGGACAGAGAAATGTTCGTTTCGGAAACAAATGTTACGGCTTGACGACCTTAACAAATTTAATTTTATCACAAATTTTCTTCACTTGCCCGTTGACGACTTCACCGTTAACGGCAGACACGGCTTCAATCACGTGTGCATAATGAAGTGTTTCATCGGGAACTAATTCGACTTCCAAATCGGCTTTGACCTGAACTAACGCTTTAATCCTGTTTCGCAGTTCGTTCATATCGGCAACATTACCGTCATTTAACCGGATGCCTGCAAGCGTACCGTCCTGATTGGCGGTCAGAACAATCCGCACGGGGTCTTTCGGCACTTCGGCGTGCTGTGCGGCTTGTCCCTGTGCAGTCATATTGACGTTAAAATCGCCTTCGGGCGTGATAATTTTGAACGTCATCACAAAAAACGTCAACAGTAAAAACACGACATCAATCATTGGTGTCATATTCAAACGGGGTTTCTCAAGAAATATCTTTCGCCGTTTCATAACATATCCCTTTATGCCCATAATTATACCGGAATTCTAACCCTTTCAAATAGAAAGGAACCGCTGCCGCACGGAGTACCAAACCGATTGTCTGAACATTCTACCAGACCCCGCGCAAGCAAGCGCAAGCAAAATTACTTGCGCTTTTTCAAGAAAATTCCGAATTCGCGCCCCTTTTACCGTACGTTGATTAAACTGAAAACGCTTTGGGCAAAAGCACGGGCATACAAAATCGCACTCATCGCTGACTGGGCAAGGAGTTCCGCCTGATTCAATCTTGATGTCTCCAGTGCCGTATCAATGTTCGATATTAAACCCTCCGCTTCCGATACGCTTTCCAAATCGCTGTCCAACTTCTTGCCGCTCGTTTCAATCACGCTCTTTTGAACCGCTCCCAATCTGCCCCGCTGCAAGGCAATCTGTTTTACCGCCTCGTTGACAATGTTGTACGCCCGCTCTTTTCCTGCAAGCGTACTCAAATCCATTGTCCGCAAGTCTTCAAGCAAACCGCTGCTGCCGCCCAAATGAGTCGTCCGAACACTTTCAATCGCCGTATGGAATTGATTCACGTCCGTTACATCTCTGCCGAGTTGAAACAACGCCCCGCCGCCGGTTATTTCAAACTTCGTTACATCACCAACATTCATCGTATCCGAAAGCAATGCTGAAAACGTCAAAGAGTCCGATGAATACGATATGTTCCGTCCCTGTGCTGTTGCCCGCTGTCCGTTGACCGTTGCGATAATATCCTTGCCCGCCGCCGTACTTGCGGTTTGCCCCTCGCTGTCGGTAATCAAATAATGTCCGGTCGGGTCAGTTATTTCCAACGTTTTCTGACTGCCCGTATCCAGCGTTTCAAAAACGATTTTCGTTGTTCCCGTTGTTGTTGCATCGACACGCTGCGTTACAGAAATGTCTAAATTCACCGTTCCTGCGGAGAGCGTACCGTAACCCGATGCCGTGTTTGCCGCTGCGCTGTCGGTATATGATTGTCCCGCCGGTTTCACAACCGAAACACCGATGTAGCCGGTATCCGCTTGCGAAAGCGTTTTCAGATAAGCGGCAAGGTCATCCGCCGTTGTTGTAACATTGCCTTGTGCATCGGTTGCCAAACGGACATACAACGTGTTCGCTTCACTGCCGCCCAGTGTACCACCGCTGCCGAATTCGGCAAGCAACGTGTTGTTCGCCGTCCCGTAGTTCAACAATGCAACTTTATTGGCAATGCCGGTAACACCGCCCGGCGTGTAATAACCGGTGAACTGCAAACCGGTACCGCTGTTTGCATCGCCGAGAGTGCCGAGTGCCGTCCCGCCGGAAATCTGTCCGCTGCCGTTCTGCCCCGCTGCCGTATCAACCTGAAATGTGTTACGAAAATTATCAATGTCGGCAACAGTACCCTGAACATTGGTCGAACCATAGTTGAGCCAGCGTTTCATTTCATCGGCAGTCGGTGCTGATGTTCCGTTAGAACCGTAGAGTATGACAAAATCTGAACCGGATTGGACAATCTCGATTTCGCCGGACGCAAGACCGCTGTCGGCAGCGACCATAAGACCGTAATCGCCGCTCACACCGTCTTTCACGGTAAAGACAAGGTCGCCGTTGTCTCCGCTGCTGCTGGCGAGAACGAACTGGTTGTTCGTCAAACCGTCTTCGGCTTTGGCACTGACACCTGTTGCGGCACTTTGAGCATTGACCTGATTGACAATGTCCGCTGCCGACATACCGGCGGTAAAGTTAAACGCCGTACCTTGAATGTTCAGCGTTCCGCCGCTGCTGCCGATGACACCTTGATTTAATGTCAACGCAGCCCCTTGTGCTTTTTCAATAACCTTTACTGTTACAGGGAGCGTTTGCGGGGTCGAAAAGTTAGCCTGTGTAATGTGCAGTTGCGAAACAGCGGCGGTGTTAACGCCCCTCGTTTGATAAGCGAGTGAACCGTCCAGAAGACGCTTGCTGCCGTAAGTTGTTGTACCGGCAATAACGTTGACCATATTCAGGATATTATTGATTTGCTCCTGTTTCATTGCCGTTGGAACGCTGTCGTCCCAAATCAGACCGATGAGTCCGTTGTTACTTGGGTCGTTGATGTCGCCGATAAGCAAGTCGGCAATGTTCGCCATCGCCGAGTCCGCTGTTGTCAGGAGTTCGTTTGCTGCCGACGTATTTTTTTGTGCGGCTTGAATACCGCGAATGTCCCGGCGCATAATGTCGCGGATAATTAAACCGGCGGGGTCGTCTTTGCCGGAATTGATGCGCTCGCCGGTCTCCAGACGCTGGACGATGCCGGCAATTTTCAGACTCATCCGGTTGAATTCGATAAGTGCCTGAAGTTCAGGAAGATTGACAGAATAGAGCGAAACGGAATTGACTTGCATTGTATTGATTATGCTAAAAAGTATGTTAGCAACGGTTATGACGTTAATTTAGATAAAATAGATAATGTTGACAAGAGCAATTATACTGATTTTATAGAATTTTTTGATAGTACCGGCATTAGAACCGGCAAAATCGGAAAATCCCGAATAATTGTTAAAACCGGCACCCGGCGATTGCCGATAAAAACGTCGGGCATTATGCAAGGGGAATAACGATGCAGGTCAAGGTTTACACACCGAAGGTGATAGAGATACCGAACGATTATTTACCGGTATTGGCGAAACGTGCGGCGGAAAGACTGGGACAGCGGGCGAAAGAACTTTCGGCAACGCGTGGACATTTGGTACGTCAGGCGGTGCAGGACGGGCTGCTTCGGGAGTTTGACGATTTGATTTCGCCGGACGGCACGGTCGATTTGGTATGCGACCCCGGTATGGAAATACCGCTGGAATACGAGGGACACACTTTGTCGCTAAACGAACTGCTTGAAGAGTTGAAAAACCGGCAGGGCTGGGGCGAAATACAGACCCGCGAAGCCGCATAGCGGCTGGTACAGCCGGCGGCATAACCGGTTTAAGCGGATATTTTGCCTGACCGCTTTATCTTTCACATTTTTGTGCCGACTTATGCTCTAACAAGTTCACCATCCCCCCAGAGGTGTCAGATGCCCCGCACAAACAATACGGCGGAACACGCCGTTGTTTCGTATTCTGCCCGTTCAGCCGCCCGCTCAAAAAGTTTACAGCATTTGAAAACAGCGGCGGGTACAAAAAAATGCGGCAGACCAAAAAATCCGTATTCCCCCGAAGATTTGTTACCGTTCAGAAAAAACGAAGCCGGCACGCTTGAACAACTGGAACGGCAAAGTACACCGGTAAAAAAATACGTCCGCCGGCGGCGCACCAATCCTGTAACGAGTATTCAGGATTATGCTGCCGACGAAATTGAGTTTATGAATGCTCTGGCAGAATACAAACGCAGCAGCGGCAGAGTCTTTCCAACGTGCAGTGAAATTCTCGCCGTACTTAAGGCTTTAGGTTATAACAAAGGCAGCGTTCACTAATGCTCAAAACCTTTCGGTTTGATTGTTTGCAGCGAACAGTCCTTGCGCTGCAAACGCAAACCAACTTCGGCGGTGATTTCGCCGATTTCGTAAAGTTGTGTTCCGTATTTTTGCAGCAGCGGCTGCCGCCGCAATAACCGCTCGGCTTCCTCCGGCGGGACGGAGAGCAGCAATTCAAAATCTTCACCGTCAGATAAAGCGTGTTCCAGCGGCGAACGCCCGGAACGCAGCGATAACCAGTCGGCGGCGGCAGATACCGGTACTTGCGTCTCGTAAAGCGTTGCCCCAAGGTGTCCGCTTTCCGCTAACATCCGCGACAAGTCCAGTGTTAAACCGTCGCTGATGTCCATTGCCGCGTGTATTTTAGCGTGTTCATTCAAATACAGGGCTTCGGCGATGCGCGGCTCGAATAAAAATTGATGCTCTAAAATGCTTCCGCCGAGTTGTCCTGTTACCATAAGCCGGTCTCCGTACCGGCAGCCGCCGCGGCGAAAAACACCAAAAGGTGTTGCTTTTCCGATGACCGTAACAGAAATGACCAATCCGCCGTCCCAAGTGTTCGTGTCGCCGCCGGCAAGAGTTAATTCATATTTGTCAATGAGCGGCTGCATACCAGCGAAAAGTTCTGACGGTAAATTGCCGCAATGTTTCGGCAGAGCA
The DNA here is from genome assembly GCA_031288955.1 of Planctomycetaceae bacterium. Taxonomy (GTDB): domain Bacteria; phylum Planctomycetota; class Planctomycetia; order Pirellulales; family Thermoguttaceae; genus WRKP01. The sequence goes on from JAITQJ010000299.1 coordinate 5,230, forward strand.
ACGGCAACAAACAGATAACGGGGAATACCCGCCATCGCCGCAATATCGCTTAAGTTGACAGCCAATGCTTTTCTGCCGACGAGTTGTGCATTGGTTTCGGCGAGAATAAAGTCAACGCCTTCGGTCAGCATATCGACAGTAATGAGTTGTCCGCCGATAAGAGCCGCATCATCACCGAGCAGTTCCGTATTCGGCAGCGACCGCAAATATCTAATCCAATCGGCTTCCATCGTTTTATTAGACTTGTTCGGTAACCGGAAAATAGGCAAACTGCATAAAACTAACAAAATAAAACGTAGGCTTTTACAAAGTTTCTATCCAAACTTCGGCAGTTATCGAATAAATCCACTGATATAGCGACATTGTATCAACATACGTGCAGCATTGCAAGCGGGCTGGCGGCTGTGCCGCCGGTACCCGCTCTTGCAACTGCCGGCACTGGTTGTATAATGGTTTTATGGAGCGAATAGCGTGGCATCCGGCATTAGTTAAAATTAACAATGAATAATGAATAATGAAGATACAGGTTATCCGTTTTCCCCCATTATTCAGTATTCATTCTTAACTATTCATTCTGCATGACCGGTTTACGATTTGGGACTACCATAAAACACAATGCTATTCACGGTTATATGCATCGCAGCATAAAATCAGCGTTGACGAAATGACGGTTACGGCGGTTATGTTAAAAACGCCGCGTAA
>JAITQJ010000390.1 GCA_031288955.1 Planctomycetaceae bacterium
GTTAAAGGATTCGCTCGCAACACCACATCAATATACGCATTCAACGCCGCCTCTTTGCTCCGCCGCCCTTTTTCCCGCAATATCACTTCCAAACCAGCCGCCGACAAATCGCTGCTCAAACTCCGAACCCAAAGGTTGTCCGTCTCCGGCAATTCACTTGTTACAATAATTTGCGTTTCGCTCGTATCACCCCCGACATAATAAATACCCGGCTGATTTTTCTTTCGTAACGATAAACCTTACCGACAAGTATTTTAACAGTTTTCTCGGTCTTTTCGTTACGACAATCGTTACCGACATATCGTTTGTGTCTGTACCGGTTTGCGACGCATACAACCGGCTATAACTCTGCGTTTTGTTGTAATCACTGACCGATGCGTAGTCTTCGGGACTTTTGTATTCGATAACGTTGTACTTTTGGAAAATCTGCCCTATATTTTTACTGATTTTGATATTCGATATTTTCTTGACAATAAGGACATCCATTTGGAGCGGCTCAGACGTGAGTTGATACTCCGCCATAAACTCCAGAAAGTCCCGGTATTCTTCAAGTTCCAGTTGGATAGCCTCGACAAACGCCGGATGCCAGGCGATACGTTCCATTGGACGTATTATCAGTTTTTGCGGAGACGGTGTCAAGACGGTTGTCCGTCCGGCTTGCCGATTGGTTAAAGCGGCTAAAAATCATTCATCTTCGCCTCCGGCATCGCGTATCATTTTGAGAAACGTTCCCATATTCGGACAGCGTTTGGCAACGTCCGGCTCAATGCAGGAACGGACGGCTTTGGCAAGCGTTTTGTTAATCTGCGGACGGTACGTTGTTATCGGTTCCGGCTCTTCACTATGTCCCATCGCCGCATTGCCGGTGTCGCCGCGCATCCACGGCAACTCTTTCGTGAACATTTCATACACCGTTACCCCAAAAGCAAACACGTCGAGACGAATATCCGTCGGCTTACGCCGCACCAATTCCGGTGCCATATAATTTGCCGTTCCCGTCCGGTTGCCCGGTTCGGTGAACGGCGGCTTATTCGGCACACTCAATCCGAAGTCCGTCAGTTTTAACGCTGACGCATCGCCGGTGAAAATTAAATTACGCGGACAAATATCCCTGTGTAAAAAGCCCTTGTTATGAACTTCCTGCAACGCTTCGGCAACCTGCCGCACATAATACACTCTGGAACCCGCCAGCATATCGGCAGGCACTTTCAGGATATTGTCCAGACCTGTCCCTTCAAGATACTCCATCAGGATATACTGACTGCCATCCGTCGTGATGCCGTGTTCCATCGTTTTGACAATATACGGATGCTCGAATTGGACGGCAATCGCTCCTTCGCTGGGTTTGCCCGTTCCTTTCCACCGTGCTTCGACGGCTTTGATTTTTTTCATATCAAGAATTTTGAGGGCAACGAGTTGACCGGTTTCTTTATCCCGCGCCTTATAGACCTGGGACATTGTACCCGTCCGCGACTCTTGCAGGAGTTCAAAACGCTGCCGGTAATTCAACTTCGGCTTGCCGAATAAAGATTGAAGAAAAGACATCGGCAGGAATTGAAAAGGAATAAACAATAGGCGATAATGCCTATTATCCATTATCCCTTCTCAATTATCAATTCACTATGCAGTACCTGCGATTATTCCCGTTATTGTGTCTGTTTGCGGTCAATGCCGCTGCCGCCGAACCGATTGTTATCAAGCAATTGAAATTCGACAACACCTGGACAACGGACAGCGATTTGGTCAAAATCGTTGCGAATAATCCCGAACTGGTCGAATTGACGCTCGGTCATACAAAAATTACCGATGCCGGTCTCGCTCCGCTCAAAAAACTAACGAAACTGCGGAAACTCCGTATCAGTAACAATACGGCGATTACCGATAAAGCAGCAGAAACGCTGGCGGAAATGCCGTCTTTGCAGGACATTGACGTAAGTCAAACATCTTTCGGCAACAAGGGACTCGCCCAATTGAGAACGCTGCCGAATTTGAAGCGGTTAAATCTTTACACAACGGCAATCACGGACAGCGGTTTAGATGTGTTTGCCGAATTCAAGTCGGCAGAAAAAATTCTTTGGCTCAACATTGACAAGTGCAGTATCACCGATGCGGCAGCGGCGAAACTTGCCCCGCTGAAAAATCTGCAATGGATTCATTTCGGCAGAACGGAGTTAACCGATACCGGTCTTGAAATTTTGTCCCGTTATAAGACGCTCAAAGAGGTTTCAGTAACCAACACAAAAGTAACTCCGGCGGGGGTCGAAAAACTTCAAGCCGCTCTGCCGGAGTGTAAAGTCAATGCAAAGTAACCCGGCGAATTAACTGGCAACAATTTGCAGCAGCCGCAGCATATCGCCGCTGACGCGGCGGTGTTCTTTGACACATTCTCCGAGCGGTGTTAACGTGAGTTCGCCGCCGATTTTTCCTGCCATTTTTCTGTTCTCGCCCTGTATTAAGGCACTGACGGCGTAATTGCCCAGTTCGGCAGCCAGAATTCGGTCTGCCGCCACCGGCGAACCGCCCCGCAGAACGTGTCCGAGTACAACCGCCCGGCTGTCGAACGGATTCCCCGCTTCTTTGAGCATTTTTTGAATGGCGAACGCTCCGCCGTGTTCATCGCCTTCGGCAACAATTGCCAGCACCGATTTTTTCCCCGTTGCCTTAATTTTCGTTAACTTTTTTATTATCCGCTCAATCGGTTCTTCGGCTTCGGGAATAAAAGCAATTTCAGCACCGGAAGCGATTGCCGTTGCCAACGCAATATCGCCGCAGTGTCTGCCCATCACTTCGACAAAAAACATCAGGTCGTGTGAACCTGCCGTGTCCCGCAGTTTATCTACACATTCGACTGCCGTATCGACTGCCGTAGCAAAACCGATGGTGAAATCCGAGCCGGTCAAATCGTTGTCGATGGTGCCGGGAAGTCCGATAACCTGTCCGTC
>JAITQJ010000010.1 GCA_031288955.1 Planctomycetaceae bacterium
GTTATCAATCTACCGCTGACCCAGTTTGAACCGCGCAAACCGGTGTACCGCGATACTCCCGCAACTAATGCCGCAACATCGTGGTCATAGCCGGTTTCAGCGTCTGGAACCCCCATTCCGCCGACACGTTTTCCAATGATATTACCATCATCGTCATAGATGTGTTCGAGTTGGTCGGGTCTTCCGGGAAAGGCTGCCCGAAGCCAAGGCATATTGTCCGGCGGAGGATTCGGATTCGGTGCGTCATCTGCATCAAAACTACCATCGCCGACAATGGACTCGCTCAACACAATCGTATTGCTTGTGCCGTCAATGATAGTTCCAAAGTCCGTATCAGAATCAATGTAAAACAGACCGTCAGTTTTGACCACAATGTCGAAAAACTTATCCCTTCCGGTTCCGGTGGAAAACATATAATTATTCGTTCCTGTCGGAGTGGGATTGCAGTCCAACACATCACTGCCGGTTGACGAATACTGATTACCGGCATTACTGATAGCAGCGGAATTATCTGTGGGGCAGCGAAACGCGGCAATAACTGATTGGGCGGCATCTTTTGTATGTGCCTCAATGATGGATGAACAATCGTTACAGGTCTGATAGACCCATTGCCTATCCTCGGAAATTCCTAGGTCGGAATTCATAAAGAGTTCATAGACTGCCCCTTGTTCGACGAGCGGCAAAAGGTGTGAATGAATGGACGTAATTTTTCCGGCAACACAGCCGCGGCTTGCATTGGAACGCTCCGACCGGGAATCGAGACCGGGAAAGACCTTGTGTGCATCTTGGTAATTATGCAGGGACAGGGCGAGTTGCTTTTGGTTGTTTGTACATTGCATTCGCCGTGCCGCTTCGCGGGCTGCCTGCACTGCCGGAAGGAGCAGCGAAACCAAGATGCCGATGATGGCAATGACGACGAGAAGTTCGACAAGTGTGAATCCGCTGCGGGATTCGTCTCTCTTTCTCTTACGTGATGTCGGTTTTGCAGTGTTTTGCTGCGGTAAATGTGTCGTTAGCATAGACATTCTCCTTTTCTGAAACTATTTTAGTGTGTTGACCATTCTACTACGGCAACGGACAAAAGGCAAGTTTTCCTGATTTACGGATACAGTATATCACAGCCAGCGCAACGAAGCGCAACCAAAAGCGCAACCAAAAGCGCAACCTCTTTTCGTTGCGTTTTTTTGACACCAGAGCGGACTAAAAATGTTCGTCCTGTTTCGTTACCCGAACGACTTCGTCCACCGAAGTTTCACCGGCAAGAACTTTGCGCCAGCCGTCCATTCGTAGCGTCGTCATTCCTTCGCCCAATGCCGCCTTTTTGATTTCCCACGCCGTTGCCCGCTTGCCGGTCATCTCCCGTATCGGATTCGATGTCGTCAGCAACTCGTAAATGCCGCTGCGTCCCCGATAACCGACCTGCCGGCACTCACGGCAGCCGACCGGACGGTACACAGTGGAGGCTAAAGCCGCCTCTTTGATTGGAAAATCCGGCGGCAACTCCGCCGGGTCTAGTTCGTAAGCCTCTTTGCAATGCGGACAAAGATTCCGCACAAGCCGCTGCGCCATTACCGTTTCAACGCAACTCGATACCAAGAACGGCTCTACCCCCATATCGGTCAATCGGGTATAAGCCCCCGCCGCATCGTTGGTATGCAACGTACTAAAAACCAAATGTCCCGTCAAAGCCGCCTGCACCGCATTTTCCGCCGTTTCCAAATCCCGGATTTCCCCCACGAGAACAATGTCCGGGTCGTGACGTAAAATGCTCCGAAGCGATGCCGCAAACGTCAAACCGATTTTTGTGTGAACCTGAATTTGACTGATGCCGCTCAAACGGTATTCTACGGGGTCTTCGGTTGTAATAATTTTCGTTGCCGCATCTTTGATTTCCGTCAGCGCACTGTAAAGCGTTGTCGTTTTCCCGCTGCCGGTCGGTCCTGTTACAAGAATGATACCGTGCGGCAAACGTATCAGGTTGGAGAACTGTTCGTAAATGACCGGATTCATTCCGAGACCCCGAAGCGAAAATTCCATCGCTCCTTTGTCGAGTAGCCGCATCACGATACCCTCGCCGTGAATCATCGGTATCACGGAAACACGAACATCAATTTCCCTGCCGGAGTATTTCAGTTGGATGCGTCCGTCCTGCGGAAGCCGGCGTTCGGCAATGTTCAACTTCGACATAATCTTCAGCCGGCTGATAATTGCCGACTGAAACCGGTTGATTTCTGCCGGAAAATTCTGGACGTGAAGCACGCCGTCAATACGGAAACGTATCGACAATCCGTCAGATTCCGTTTCGATATGAATATCGCTTGTTCTCGACTCAATCGCTTCGAGAAAGATTTCATTGACGAGTCGGATAACGGACGGTTCCTGTGCCTGCTGCGAAAGTTCGGAGTTATCGAGTTCGAGGTCACCGATTAACTCAACGGCATCGGAACCGGATTGTCCTGCCTCTTTTTGGGCTTGGGCTGTCAGACCGTCGAGTGTTTCGCTGCCGATGCCCAGATTGTTCTTAATCAGTTTCTCGATTTCCGATTTGAGAGCCAAAACCGGCTGGACGTGCATACCGGTTATTGAGGCAACTTCATCAAGCGGATACAGATTCAGCGGGTCGCAGGTTGCCACGACCAGCGTATCTTCGTATCGTCCGACGGGAAAAATGCGTTCGCGGTGAACAAACCTCACAGGAAATTCTTTGAGGAGTTCGAGGTTGACGGGATACTCCGGCAAATCGATGAACCCGATACCGAGTTCTTCACCGATGGAGGTCAGGGCGTTTTCTTCGCTGATGTAGCCTTTTTGGACGGCAATCTGGTCAATGCGTACGGATTCTCTGTTGCCGTGCCGCATTTCGTCTTTCTGCGAGATGCGCAGTTCGTTGAGTTGCTCTTCGGTCAGCAGACCGCTGTGTAAAAGAATGTCGCCGGTTTCCATATTCAATTTTTTATGTAATTCTGCTCCTCAATATAGCGTAATTTTTCCAGTCTGTTACTGTGTCTGCCGCCTTCAAAGGGAGTTTGGAGCCAAGCGGCAACGATTCCTATGGACGACGTTTCTCCTAGCAAATCGCCGGAAAGACACAGAATGTTGGAATCGTTATGTTTCCGGCTCAATTCGGCAACGACGGCATTATGGCACGCAGCCGCTCTGATGCCGGGAAATTTATTTGCCGTAACCGTCATCCCTATTCCTGTCCCGCAAATAAGGATAGCGCGATGGGTATGCCCTTCGCTCAATGCTCTCGCCGCATAAGCGGCTATATCGGGATAATCGGGATATTCGGGAAACTCATCATTGAACATCCGCACGTCGTACTGCGGCAGCGGCAAAAGATAATCAAGTATCAATGCCCTGACTTTAATTCCCCTATGGTCGCTAGCCAGAAGAATTTTTATTGTTTGCACGGTTCTATGCAGTAATAATTAACTGTGTTAACAGTGTACGCTATAAAAAGTCTTGTGTCAAGCAGAATTCCCAAAGATGCAGCCTTTTTTGTCCATTTTGGACACCATTGCGTTGGTGAAAACCTCAATTCACAATAGACTTGTTTGGTAACTGCCGAAATTTGAAAAAAACCTTGTAAATGCCTACGTTTTATTTTATCGATTTTATGCAGTTTGTCTTTTTTCCTGTTACCGAACAAGTCTATTATACAAAACCCGAAGTAACGCTGGAACATTCCGCCGCCTCTCCTTTCGGCACCGGCGGCGGATAAAAAACAAGAAAACTCTGCAAGCCGGTAAAATTTAACGACCGTTGCGTTTTCCTGTCCGGTTATTCCGGCGGTTTCGTTACCTTCAGGTCGAAACGTCTTGGTCCGCCTTTTTTTACCTCAAACGTAAGCGGCGAACTATTACGTGAACAAAATTCACTCGACACCCGGCGGACAATACCGCCCTCTTCGGTTGAATCGTGAACATTCGATAACCAAACCGTATATTGTCCCGGCGGAATCCCCTGCACTTTCTTTTCCCCGCCGGTCTTGTAATTGCCGTTGGTAAAAGTAGATGAAAAACTTCCGACAGCAGAGTCGAAATGGATAATTCCGTGTTTGACCGGCAAACCGTCGTCTTCATAACTAACCGTCCCCTTGATAAGGATACGGTCAGAACAGCCGGCGGCGAACAACGCTAATAATAGCGTGATAGCAATAAAATGTTTCATCGTAGTATTGAATTGAAAATTGAAAATGGACAATGGAAAATTGTAATGGATTGAAAATTGATAATGGAGAATTACAGAAAACGAAAAACGAGTTCGGTATGAAATCGTATTCTCATTTTCAATTTTCCATTATCAATTCTCAATTCCCCAACTACGGTATCGCAACCGCAACACCGTCATCGGCTTGTGCCAGCGGATACAGAATGTTACTGCTGATTTCCACACTGAACGAATGAACCGAACCGTCGCCGACAGCGAAATTCACCACGCCCGTATGAGCAGAACCGAATAAATACGCATCCGCGGGGTCAACCTTGTTAATATCGGGATATGCTCCGGCATCATTAGCCTTGTCTGTCCAGTTATTGCAGCGGTCATCCTGCGGACCGCGAGCCAATTCTGTCGTCGGTCCCATAAGCCTCCCAATGTTCGCATACTGCTGCGACGGAAAGTATTTACTCGTCCCGGAGTAGTCTTGGTTTTCCGCTGTTCCCAGCGCACCGATACCGCCGTTCCATTTGACCAGATAATTCGGGTCTGACGGCGGGTCAAACGCATAGTGCGGAATGTGCTTCTCGCCCATAATAATCATATTGCTTGTCCCGTCTGCCCAGTAACTGAAATTATCGCGGCAACTCCAGGAACTGAAATTACCGGCTGAAGCCTGCCAAAGGTTGCATCCCAAACCTTTGGTGGTGTCAGGAGCGGTCGTGGGAACAAAAGTTGCGTCGAACTGAATGTCCGCAGCACGAAAACCGCCGTTGAAGTGGGCTAACTTGCTCCAGCAGTTGTCGGCATCACCGCCGTCGCCCCAGGCATCGTTCGGCAGGCAAACGGCAGTGTAATCGTAGGCATACAGCATATCCTTGTCGTCGTCTGGAACGCCCGTACTAGTCGGTAGTGAACCGTAACGAGACAATGCACCGTTCGGCGGGTCGGACATAACCTTGTTCCAGTCGCGGGTGATGATTGCCGCATACGCACAGGTGGGACCGCTGGAATGTGGCCAGTAAGTAGTATAGGTTTCTATGGGTTGTCCGGCATCATTTTTGGGACTACTGATGAACTTTATCGTCGTCCGGCTGGGACACTGCCAGGTAGTAACATTGCTGAACAGTTCCTGTACTTCTGTCGGCAGCGCGTTCATCCAGCGTCCGCCGAAATAGTGGTTGGGGAAGTGCAGCAAGCCTTTCATTTTCTTTTCACCGGCTCTGTCGCCGGTCATATCGCCAACGTAAATGTCTGTTGCGGAAAGGGTAGCAGAGGAGGTTAAGATTTCCGACAGGGCTGTCTGTTCCATATAGGGGAGCAGATAGAGTTGGACACCGCCTTTATTCATAATGGCGATAGGGGGAAGCCCGTCTCTGGATGCGGCAAACGTATGGACAGAGAGTCCGATTTGCTTGAGGTTGTTTGTGCATTGCATTCTTCGTGCGGCTTCCCGTGCGGCTTGCACTGCCGGAAGCAAGAGGGCAACCAAAATGCCGATGATGGCAATGACGACGAGGAGTTCGACTAACGTGAAGCCGATTCTACCAAATTCGTCTCTCTCTCTCTCTCTCTCTCTAGAGAGGTCGGTTTGGCAACATTACGTTGCGGTAAACATTGTGTGAACATTCCGTTCTCCTTTCAAAAAGTGACTACAATACGGCACAATACCATATTTTCTAAAATTATTCTACCGCGTGAACGAACAAGTGTCAAGAGGGGGGAATCTGAAGGGATTTTTCGTTTTTTCGCCCTTGCCTAATATTTCTTGTATAGATATATTAGACTTGTTCGGTAACCAAAAAATAGGCAAAATGCATAAACCTAACAAAATAAAACAAGAGTTTTACAGGGTTTTTATCCAAATTTCGGCAGTTACCGAACAAGTCTAATGATGATTGCTCCTTGCGGACACGCAGAGCGGCACTGGTTGCACTTGGTACATTTGACGGTGTCAATAACGTGCTGCCGGTACGGTATGCCTGTTATTGCTTCAACCGGACAACTCGACCTGCACAACGTGCAGCCGTTGCACCTGTCCGTTATATTGTATGAAATCAATGACCGGCATTTACCCGCCGGACAACGTCCTTGTAAATGCGATTCGTATTCACTGCGAAAATAACGCAGCGTCGATAACACCGGATTCGGTGCCGTCCTGCCAAGACCGCAAAGACTGCCCGCCTGAACTTGCCGCGCCAGCGTTTCCAGTTTTTCTAAATCGCCTTCCTGACCTTCGCCCTCGCAAATTCTGTCGAGAATGTCCAGCATTCGCCGCGTTCCAATTCGGCAAAACGTGCATTTACCGCAGGACTGCTCCTGCGTAAAACGCAGAAAATATCTCGCAATATCCGCCATACAGTCGTTTTCGTCCAGCACAATCAAACCGCCGCTGCCCATAATCGCCCCAAGACGAGTAAGCGATTCGTAATTGACCGGCGTATCAAATAACGCCGCCGGAATACAGCCGCCCGACGGTCCGCCGATTTGAATTGCTTTGACCGTTTGAGCCGTTGCACTTAACTCCATAATTTCACGCAGCGTCATTCCGAGAGGCACCTCGATTAAACCGCCGCGCTGCACTTTACCGGCTAATGCAAAAACCTTCGTCAGAACCGGCGCACTATCGTTTCCGATGCGGTTGATAATATGCGGCACGAGTGCAAACGTTTCGACATTGTTTATCAGCGTCGGCTTGCCGAAGAGACCGCTCTGTGCCGGATACGGCGGTTTCAGACGCGGATTGCCCCGCCGCCCTTCGATAGATTCAAGCAATGCCGTCTCTTCGCCGCAGATGAATGCGCCAGCCCCTTCCTTAACCGTCAGCGTCATATCTTGTCCGGTTATTCCCCGCACATTGCATTGTTCGATAGCATTGCGGACACGTTCAACGGCAAGCGGATATTCCGCACGGATATAAAATATGCCCTGCGCTGCCCCGACGGCTTTGGCGGCAACCAACATTCCTTCAATGATGCGGAACGGAAACGATTCGAGAAGCATCCTGTCCATAAAAGCCCCTGGGTCGCCTTCATCGCCGTTGCAAATAACCGTCTTCGGTTCACCGGCAGCATTTTTAACAGCGGTCCATTTTACGTCCGTAGGAAAACCGGCACCGCCGCGTCCCCGCAGACCGGCAGCCCGAATCGTATCAATGATTTCGTCCGGCTGCATTGCCGCTGCCCGCCGGAATGCTTCAAAACCGCCGTGTGCGGTGTAATCGTCAATATCCGTCGGGTCGATTTCGCCGCTGTATTCTGTTGCAATGCGGACTTGCGGTTTCAAAAATTGTTCTACCTCAACGCCGGCAGTGTGCAGCGAAAAGCGTTCAAGCGGCGATTCAAAAATTTCGCCGCTCCAAATATGCTCCAATGCAGTGTTGAAACGTTTACCGACGCGTTGCCAGAAACGTTTTGCTTTGAAATGCCGGAACAAAATCGCCGCTACGTCATCGGGCTGTACGCTGCAATAAAACGTCTCGACACCGTTCGGCAGGGCGATTTGCAGCAGCGGCGTTTGGTGGCACATTCCGATACAGCCGACTCCTTCGATTTGGGCATCGAAACCGAATTCGTTTATCATTCGGACAACTTCATCGCGGACTTTTGCGCTGCCCTGCGCCTGACAACAGGAACCGAGACCGATTTTGATTCGTGCCGATGACGTTATCGGTTTCGGGACGGCAAGCGATGCACCAGCACCGCTGATGCCGGCACTCAACTTGATGCTTGCCGATTCTTCTAACACTGCCGGTACTTTTGCGGCGGTAAGATGTCCGTATGTAATGCCGTCAATCTGGACGACAGGTGCGAGTGTACAACAGCCGAGGCACGCAACTTGCTGAATCGTGTATTGTTGCCGGACATCGGTATCAGAACCTTCGGGAATGTTGAGCGTTTTCTGAAAGGCTTCGAGAACGCGGTCAGCACCTTTGACGTGACACGCCGTTCCTGTACAGACGGAAATGATGTGTTGTCCGACCGGTGTAAGGCGGAATTGCCCGTAAAAAGTGGCAACGCTATAAATATCGGCAAGCGAAGAGTCCGTTTTTTCGCTGACTTCCCGTAACACTTCTTTCGGCAGATAGCGGTACGTTTTCTGAATATCCTGTAAAATCGGAATCAGCGAATCTTTCGCCGGCGGATATTTTTGTAAAAGGGTATCTAATTGGCAATCGGCAAGGGACAAGGAAAAACCGTTTTTTTAATTGAAAATGGAGAATGATAAAGCAAGCGGATAGGGTAACGGTATTAATCCGCAACTCCATTATTCGCTCTTTACTATCTGTTCATATCCTATAATATACCAGAAACGTCCTTGATTGGCTTCACGGTTGTTCTTTGTTTTTAACGGCAATCTTACGTTCGCGGTTTTGAAGTGCGGCGTGTTGACCTTTCCGGCAGTTGCCGCTAATGCAGCGGCGGCGGACAGTTTTTTCAGAATTTGCTTGACAAGGCAAAAAGATAAGGTACAATACTGTGACGGTGGAAGTTTCTGGAGGTGCATTAAATCGGCACATCAGAACTGAAAACGCTGAAATCCCTTATTGTAACCGTTATTTATGTTTAGTCAAACCGACCGACCGACCGACCGACCGACCGACCGACCGACCGACCGACCCGGCAACGGCAAACTGCGCCGCGGATTCGTTCTGTCTAAATAACTCTAAAAAACCCGCCGTTTCTATTGAACGGGTCTTTCATCCCGCCGGACACAGCGTTTCATTCCGTTTATTCTCTCTCGTTATGCTGATTGCTGCGTTTGCGGCAGCAGCCGCTCCCTTTGCCGAAGCAAGGGAATGGAAACTCGAAAGCGGTAAAATCACTAGCGGCGAATTCATTGAGGTCATTGACGATGAAGGCGTGCAGAAAATCCGCATCAGAAAAGAGGACGGTCAAATAACTCGTGTAAATTTGACATCTCTGTCGGAGGAGGATAGGAAATTCG
>JAITQJ010000266.1 GCA_031288955.1 Planctomycetaceae bacterium
AGAATAAGGCTGACTTCCTTTATTCTAAACTGCTGCTGTATCATTCCGTACGTGAACGTCTTAACTGACATTGCTGCTTTTGTGTTTTTTCTCATTTACTTGAATAGTTTGAAAAACGGGGCGGTTGCGCTGTTGGAAGGAAAAGCGTAAGAATTCGATAGCAACGAGCGGACGCAACAAAATATAGATTGTGTCCGCTTAATAGAGGGGATACCTTTTTTCACCAACCTTTCACTTGCAGAGAAATCCGAGGGCAACACCAATGGCGAACTTTTACTATGACGACAACAGCGGACGGCAGCCGCATTGTACAAATTGCGGTGCCGTTGTATTGCTCAATGCCGCAGCGTGCTTGTCTTGCGGTGCAAGACCGCAGGGACACCGGAAATTTTGCGCAGCCTGCGGCGTGTCTCTCAATCCCGAACAGGTTATCTGCATCAGATGCGGCGTTGCGGTTGGCGGGGCGGCTGCTGTTCCGCAGACCGGTTACCAAAATAATGCTCAAATAAATTATACGGTCAATGTCCCGAACCGAAACGAAGCCGCCAAAAAAATTAGGCGGTACTGTTCCAAGTTGTTTCAACATTTCATAACCTCACTGGTGCTGTATTTAATTACCCTATTGTTGCTGGCGGCGGGATTTGTTTCGGCTTTTGCGGAGAATGAAGAGGCAGCGGAAGGAGCGTTGGCTATGATACAATTTGCTGGCGGTGTGCAGTTCATTGCTTTTATTTTCTTGGTAGTTGCCGCTGTCTATAGTTTTATGCTGCTCTATCAACTTTGGAAAACCGTCCCGCAAGATGTTGCTGCTGCAACGCCCGGTTCTTTTGTCCTTGTTTCACCGGGACTCGCCGTCGGCTTGTGTTTTATTCCGTTCTTCACTTTTTACTGGCAGTTTGTTGCCTTTTGGGGACTGGGCAAGAATTTGAATAGAACGCTTGCCGGACAGGGATTGTCTCGTCGTGTCAGCGAATGGACGGGGCTGACTTTCTGTATTCTAAACTGCTTCATTCTCATTCCGTACGTGAACGTCTTAACAAGTATTGCGGCTTTTGTATTTTTTCTCATTTACTTGAATAGTTTGAAAAACGGGGCGGTTGCGCTGTTGGAAGGTTAAGCGTAAAATTCGACAGCAACGAGCGGGGGATGTTAGCCTCCCGCTCTTGCGGACAAAACTCGTCTGTGCTATGCTTAACGGGGAATTGATAGTCTATGTTGTGGAACAAGTCTAATACAGGGCAATGTTTTTGCGTATTCTGTTTTTCCTTTTGCTTGCGTTCGTTTTTTCGCTCTGTGCGGCGATGCTTGCGGCAACGGATATTTTCGGCAAAATCAAGCCGGAAACGGTTGACCGGCGGACGTTTGTCCGCATTATGCAACTGCGGGACTTTCGGCAATGTCCGCACGATTTGAAACTTCAACTCTTGCAGCGTGCTGAAAAAGAATTCGGCATACATTGCGAACAGAAGCCGGTTTTTGAGTATCCGCTTTGGGAAAGGCAAATCTATCGGTATTTTCAGAACCGGCGAAATAAAAATCCGGGGAATACCGTCAAGCCGCTGCTGGAAAACAACCTCGACATTTTAGCCAGAGAACAATTTTTTCTTTGGATGACGGAATACGAATCGGCAGCGAAGACCGAAAAAAAACAGCAGATGAAAGAACATATTGCGGAATTGAAGTATTGGCAGACGGTCTATATCGATTATCTTCATTCGCTTAATGAACCGGTACCGAATATGGCGGAACTTTGGGCGGAGTTTCAAAAGACGATAGAGCGGTTTAAGGACGGTACCGAACCGCAAACGGCACAGCGGATTGGTGCGTTCGCCAAAGTGATAAACCGTCATCTCATTGCCGGCGGCGTTCACGATGCCGCTGAAACAATAATACAAAAATTGTTTAAGGATAAAGAGAATTAAATCCGTCTTCAATCTTCGCTCATCCGCCGTACGGCATTTTTGACGAGGTCGCGCATCAGGTTCGGCGAAGCATTCTGTCCCGTGAACAGTTTGAACTGCAAACACGCCTGGACAACAAACATCTCCGTTCCTGTCACCGCGGTGCAGCCCTTTGCTCTAGCCGATTTGATAAGCATCGTGTTTTCAGGATTGTACACCGCATCAAAAACCAGCATTTCCGAATGGAACGCCGTTTTGTCCAGCGGCATTTCGTCAATATGCGGATACATTCCAACCGACGTGCCGTTGACCAATATGTCTGTTTTATGTACGTTCCGCTCATCCCAGTTAATAAAACCGCAGCCGAGTTGTGAAGCCAATGCCATTGCTTTGTCCGCTTTGCGGTCTGTTACCGTAACATTTGCTCCCCGCTGCAACAGCCCGAAACACAATGCCTTGCCGACTCCGCCGCAGCCGAGTATCAAGGCTTCCTTGTGTTTCACCACACTTGTTTCATCGTTGTAACGTCCGCCCAGTGCCGTTTCTATGACCGATACCGCTGCGGTGTAATCCGTGTTATAACCAAGCCGCTGACCGTTACGGAAAACAACCGTATTACACGCCCCGATTTTTTCAACCGCCGGTTCCGCACGCGTTAAACTATGCATTACGGTTAACTTATGCGGTATCGTTACGCTTAATCCTTTCAGAGCGAAACCGTCGCTATGGTTGATTAAAAACGGAACGTCAATGCCCGTAATTTGAAACGGCACATAGACCGCATTGATGTTTTTTTCGACAAATGACCGGTTATGAATCAGCGGACTCAAACTATGTCCCAGCGGATTGCCGATAACACCGAACACGTCCGTTTGGTCATTGATTTTTTCGTAATGATACACGTCCCGCAGTTCCCGGTATTCCAAAATGCCCGGTGCAATCATACGTTCTTCTGAAAAAGTTGTATATGTATAAGGCATCGCAAATTTTTTCGCTAAAATCCGGCTTGCTTTACCGAGTTCACCCATACA
The DNA here is from genome assembly GCA_031288955.1 of Planctomycetaceae bacterium. Lineage (GTDB taxonomy): Bacteria > Planctomycetota > Planctomycetia > Pirellulales > Thermoguttaceae > WRKP01. The sequence continues at coordinate 2,933 of JAITQJ010000266.1, forward strand.
GATACCAATAACACGGATACCGTTTTGCCCTTGGGCTTTAGCAGTTTCGTTCTTCGTTTTGATGAACGTCAGAAAGCGGAGCATTTCCCTGGTATTATTCGGCGAGACAGCGATTTTAATGAAGAACGGCGATTTGGCAGACATTTCCTGATGCAGCGCATCGAGGTCATCGGGCATTCCTTCGATATTATGATAACTGATGATGCGGCGTGTTGTGCCGAAGGACGGAATTTTATCGGCAATATCAACTTCAATGTCGATAAACTCCGGTTGTTCGGCGATAGCAGAGCGGAGAAGCGTTTGCCGCTGTTCTTCGGATTCCTGCCAGAGACCGCCGTCTTGTTTCCGGCGGATGGTAATGACCGCTGCCGTCGGACGCACGGGAATTAAACGGTGCAACTCCGGTTTGCGCCGCAGAAAATCCAAACGCAGTTCGGTTAGTTTTACGCCGTCATCGGCAAGCCGCTGATGTTCGGCAATCATCCGGGTATGACTTCCGCAGGCAATTGTTACACAAAACATTTTTTCTATAAAAATTCCGTATGGTTCGCATTTTTCCCAAACCTCTGTGCCTTCGTGCCGCTGCGGCGAATACCGGATTTGATATACCGTTACAGCCGGTTAGCGGGCGAGTTCCCGGAAGTATTGTTCGATGATGTCGCGGTAGAACGGAGGGAAGTCTTTTTCGATTTTTAGCAGAGCATCGTCCCGCTCTTTCGGCGGCAGACTTCCCCAATCGGCATCGGAAGAAAAGTCCCGCCGGTCAACATTGCCCGGTGCTTTTTGTCCCAAACGGAAACTGTCCTGTGCCGGATTATTGCCTTGTCTGCCCTGCATTTCGCCGTTTGCCTGCTGCGATTGCTTCTCGATTTTTTCGATTAACTTGTCAAGCGACTGTAAAATATCTTTCTCCGACTTTTGCGTATCATCGCCGGTTTTCCCCTTGCCGAGTTTTCGCCGTACATTGTTCATCTGTTTCGCAATTTGCTCCCCCTCGTTCTGCTTCTGCTGTGTTTCGTTTTGCAGGAGTTTGGCAATTTCCGTATAACGGCGGGGAACGGCTGCCGCTGTGTCTGAACGCTGCAATACGGAATGAAACTGTTCTAATGCCGCTGCTGTTTTTTCACTGCTGCCTAATTGATATGCTGTAACGGCTTTCATTATCCAAAACGCTGCCGAACCGCTGCCTTCTTGTCCGCTACATTCATTCAGAACTTTGCCGGCTTCCTCGTAAAAACGTCCTTGGATGAGCCGCATTGCCAGATATTGCTGCAATTCTGTTTGCCTATTCTTGTCAACGTCCGGCAGCAGCGGCAACACCAGCGGTTGTGCAAACGGCAACTCCTGCCAAGCCAGACGGTCACAGGCATTAAGGTACTGCCGAACAGGTTCGGAATGATTCCGCAGAACAGCGGCACTGCTGTCGTCCTGTGCCTGAACAGAGAACAACAACGTGCAACCGATGATAAATGTTAAAATGCGGCTGAAACTATTCATTGTGTTGATGCCCGTCAGCATCCGTATTGGTACTGCCTGCATCTTTATTTTTGACTAATTCGCCGGTTTCAGGGTTGAATTTGCATTTCGTATGGTCGGTTTTATCGTCGTAGAGGAACTTGAAGGGTTCCTCGGCACCGGGAATAACAGGAAGTACCTGGACAACGTTACCATAAGCCGCGGCGGGGACTTCGGGAGAATCGCCGCAACCGGCACAGCACAACGTTAAAACAGCAAAACAAAGAGTGAATCGGAACATAAATCAGTCAACCACTAACGGCAATTCAATTATCGTCTGTAAACGGGGAATTGTCAAGGAATAAACCCGTATCACCGGATAATCATTTACTGCCAACGTTGTTTCGGCTTTTCACTTTTTGTATCTTGATTTTTTTCTATGAACGGACATAATAAGCCTTATGATTGATGAAAATGCTGAATCCGCCGCAGATTTGGACGGTACCGGTGCAAAATACGGCGGACAATATCAAGTCGTTGCAAGACGCTACCGCCCAAAAGGCTTTGAAGAACTTGTCGGACAACCGCATATCGTCCACGCCCTTTCAAACGCCCTGACAACCGGACGAGTCGGACACGCCTATCTGTTCACCGGTGCCAGAGGTGTCGGCAAAACGTCTACCGCCCGGATTTTCGCCAAAACTCTCAACTGCGTTCACGGTCCAACCATAACTCCCTGCGGAGAATGTGATAGTTGTGTCAGCATTAGTACCGGCGAAGATATTGATGTTCTCGAAATTGATGCTGCCAGCAATCGGGGTATCGAAGAAATCCGCCAACTCCGCCAAAACGCTTCTATCCGTCCCAGCCGGTCGCGAAATAAGATTTATATCCTTGACGAAGTGCATATGCTAACCAAAGAAGCATTTAACGCCCTTCTGAAAATTCTCGAAGAACCGCCCGAACACATCAAGTTCATCTTCTGCACAACCGAACCGGGCAAAATTCCGATAACGATTCTCTCCCGATGCCAACGTTTTGATTTCGCCGGCATTGAGACGGGACAAATTACCGAACGTCTTGCCGGTATTGCACAAAACGAAAAAGTGACTGCTGATGAAGGTGTCTTTGAAACGCTTGCCCGGCGCGCCGGCGGGTCAATGCGGGATGCTCAATCACTTCTCGAACAACTCCTTTCGTTTGCCCCTGAACATATTACGCTCAATAATGTCAACGAAATGCTCGGTACGGCAAATGACCAACTGCTCTTCCGGCTTATGGACGGTGTTGTGGAATGTAAACCGGATATTTTGTTTGCGGAATTGGAGGCGGCGGCATCACAGGGCGTTGACTTTGCCGTGTTGGTCGAACAGATGCTGGGACTGCTTCGGGATTTTCTTGTAACCGTTTCCGGCGGGAACGAAAAGTTACTCCTGTTCTGTCAGCCGCAGCAATTTAACGAAATCAAAGCGAAGGCGGCAGAATTCGGAATTCACCGGATTTTAGCGGCGTTGCAGATTTTAGACCATACACATACACGAATGTTGCGGAGTACACAGACGCGGATTTTGACGGAATTGGCGTTGGTGCGTATTGCGCATCTGGAACATTTTCAACAGATTGCCGTACTGCTTGACCAACTTCGCAGCGGACAGGGGGCTGCATTACCGGCACCGTCCGTTCGACCGGTACATCGGGAGATAAAGCCGCCGCGTGTTGAATCGGCACCCCCCGTTAACGTTGCAGAATGTCCAGCCGCAATTCCAGCGGGACACGCTGCGACCTGGGCGGAAGTTGCGGACGGCATACCGGGAATGTTAGGAACGGCGGCGGGACAATCTACGGCGGTACGTTTTGAGGAACCGAATATCTTTGTCCTTGTTTTTAGTAACAAATTGGCGAAAGAGACGTGTGAACGCGAGTCGCCGCGGTTACAAGGGGCATTATCGCAGAAACTGGGGCAGTCAATGAAGGTTCGCTTTGAATTGACCATCGTTGAAAAGCCGAAGTCTGCGGCGGATTCCGGCAGCCGCATAAACTCGGCAAAGGAGGAACGGGACCGTTTTATAGCGGCAACGGACAATCCGCTGGTCAAAAAAGTGCAGGAGGTCTTTGGAGTAAAATTGCAAAAGGTTGAGAATTAGCCGTTGTGCTGTTACTGCATATACGGTAATCGATACTGTACATACCAGACGATGCCGCGATATTTGTTTTTCCTTACGTTTATCCTTGCTGCTTCGGCAGCAGACGTTGTCTATGCCCGAATCTTGGAATCCGCTCATTCGGCTGACAAACTTTGGACATTAACCTTGTCCGTGCAGCCCGATGCTCCGAGGCTTTCCGATACCATCACGTTTACTCTTGATGTATCGCCGGCACCGGTGAAAGCGGAGTTTCCGGTATTCGGTGAAAAAATCGGCGAACTAAAAATTACTGACATACAAACAACCGATACACAACTCGTCATTACGGCTGTTCCCATCAAAGCCGGTGTAACACCGCTTTGGGGTATTCCCGTAAAAATCGGCGGGGAAACCATTACCGTTCCGCAATGTTCGTTAGACATTCAATCTGCCGTTTCCGAGGACGAGGCATCACTCGATAGTATTGCAGCAGACACGAAACCTTTTGATGTCCGCAATCCGTATCTTCCCTGGTTTATTGCCGCAGCCGTTCTCGTTTTCATAGCGGCATTGCTGTTTTTGTTACGGAAACGCAAAACGGAAACCGAAGTTGCTGCTGTTCCGCTGACGCTGCAAGAATTGGCGTTGCAAAAATTAACGAATCTTTTGGACAGCCGGAAGCACGAAGCGGATGTGCGGCAATTTTTCGTTGAACTTTCGGACATTGTCCGCTGGTACATTGAACAAAAGACGGGTTTGCGTTCGCCGGAATTGACAACCGAAGAGTTTTTACGCCGAACATCGTCCAACCGGTATTTGCCGGATACGGACAAAATGTCGGCATTTTTGCTATCAGCGGATTTTGTGAAGTTTGCCAAGCATCAGCCTGCCGAAGAAGAAATTATGCTTGCCTTCCGCCGGGCTGTTGATTTAACATCGAACGGTTAGCGTTATTGCCGTCATTCATTATTTATCACAACCGATACATTGCATCGGAAGCGGTATTTGCTGTCTCCGCCGGGAACTTCGCTGCGTTCGCCTGTCTTGACCGTGTGATGCTCGTCCCGCAATCCCGACTCCATCGCCGAAACGACCGACCCGTCCCGAAGCAACGCCTTAAACGACATTCCTCTGCCGTTTTGTGCCGTACACGTCAAATCATTGACCACCATATTTTCCGCCTTCGGAGCCTTTTCGCTCAACCAGCCGAGTTGCTCAAACCAATTTACCTTGTCCGAAAGCCAGGCATCTACCGCATCCACCTGTGTCCGCTGTTCCACTACCGTTCCCGCCGTTGCTTTCAATTCGTTAAACTGCCGTGAATACTTTCTGACATCGTCTTGCAGCGACATCCGGTAATAAAAACCGCCGCCGAGAATCGTAACGAAAAGCAGTGTCGCCGCCGCCGTGATACCCATCATCAAATTACGCTGCGATGCCGGCTCCTTGCTCTTTTTGGGACGGCAAAAATCTATCGGATACATTTCACGCTTTGCCGTTCGGCTTACCGCACCGAGAAGCGAAATAAACCGTTCCGGCTGCGCTGCCGGTTGTTTCGCCGCAATGTTCTGCCACGCATCGAACAAGCGGACAGGCATTTCAAGCCCTGCGGTTAATTGTTGAGCGAGCGATTCGTATGACGCACCTTTGCCGCAAAGTACGACGGATTCGACGGTAATGCCCTGTATTTCATTGCGGACGGCAGCCCGGCTGCGTTTCAATTCTGCCGCCAGCCGGGCGGCAAAATCAGGATTGCTGACATCTTCAGGACAGAGGATTCGCGGCGAACGCATAAAAACCGCTTCACCTTGTAAAACGGCTGTTTGCGAAGTATGTTCGGCATCCAGTTCAACAAAAAGTACGGCTGCGGAAGCATCATAGTCCGGCGAATACCGCCAAAGGTACACCGTTTCACACGGACGCAATACAACACTGCGGAGATTTATGTCTGCGGCAGCACAAAATTGCCGGATTTCGTCAAAATCGTCCTGCCGCAGCGTCGAAGCCATTACAAACCGCGGTGCAGAACCGGATACACTTGTCTCCGGTTTCGCCGGATGCCGCAGTGCCGGAAAGAATGTACTTCGGGAAACGTTGTCAAACCGGTTAGTGACGAAGAAGTCGAGTAAATCGCTGGGCGAATAATGGTTGAATTCTTTGCCTGCCTGAAACTGCACCATACCGGGCAATTCTTCCTGCGGCACGGGCGGAAAAATCATCGGACGGACTTCGACATCGGAGCGGTCTAAAACGGCAACGGCATCGGTTTTTGCCAGATGATATTTTTTGACAAAGTCTGCAAGTTCGGCGGGCGAGTTAAGTGTTGCGGTTTCTTCAACGGTCATTTTCTTTCCGTGAATGGAAGCCGACAACACATTCATCTGCCGTTGCAGTGTTTTTTGTTTTTCCCAAGTGAAAGCAAGCATTTTATAAATTACTCCATATCAGATTTTAATGGACAACGCTGCCGATAGCAAGTCTGTACCGTTAATCCGGCGTATTATTTGCCTGCGGGATTAATGTTGTCCCGATAGAATATAGTACGCCGGCAGAAACAATTTTGTCATTTGCGTACTTCTCTTGACTAAATGACCTTATCGGCTAAAATGACTGTAGTATCGGTTGTTGGCGATTCTGAATCCCGCCGTTTCCGAACGCCCTAGTGATTAACGATGGATGACCCTCAATCACAATTAGATGCACTGCAAAAAGAGGTACAGAAACTCCAGCGGCAACTTGCGCGGCAGCAAGCAGTCATCGAGAGGAATAAAACCGCAGCGGCTTCAAATGCAACCATCTATGCGATGCAGATGGTTAAAAAGCAGGAACAAGAGCAGTTTATGCAGATGTTGACGGAAAACAGCCCCAACATCTTTTTCCTCCTTAACCACGCTGGTTATCTGGTAAATTGTTCCAAACGGTTTCTCGACCTGACCGGTATCCAGCACTTGTCCGTTATCACTGGAAAACACATCAGGGATATTATGATTCCCTTTGCCGAAGGGCAGCAGATTGATGAAATAGCCGGACGAATTGCCGATGCTTTTGAAAAAGAACTGGAACTGGAAATTGAAGTCCGCTTGAATTTCGACCAGCAAATCGAAAAAGCCCTTTTGAGACTCTACCAGTTGCAGTTTGTTCCGAGTGCCGCCTCTAAATCGTTTACCGGCGGTGCCGTGATAATGCTTCACGACATTACCGAAATCCGGCAAATGCAGGATAATGCCGAAAAAGCCTCGCTGGCGAAAAGCACGTTCCTCGCCAATATGTCGCACGAAATCCGCACGCCGATGAACGCCATCATCGGAATGACTGATATTGCGAAAGCGTCCAGCGACAATAAAAGGAAAAATTACTGCCTGACAAAAATCGAAGAGGCTTCAGGACACCTGCTCGGCGTGATTAACGATATTCTTGATATGTCGAAAATCGAGGCGAATAAATTTGAATTGTCGTTTACTGAATTCCGCGTCGAAAAAATGCTGCAGCGTGTTGTCAACATTATCAATTTCCGTATCGAAGAACGGCGGCAGAAATTTTTCGTCCACATTGACCTCAATTTACCTGCGGCAATTGAAACGGACGAACAGAGACTCGCCCAAGTCGTGACCAATCTGCTTTCCAATGCGGTCAAGTTCACGCCGGATGAAGGCGAAATTCGTCTGGATACAGAACTTGTTAACGAAACGGACGGTATATGTACGATTAAAATATCCGTCAGTGATTCCGGCATTGGTATCACTGACGAACAGCAGAAGCGGCTTTTTCAGTCTTTTGAACAGGCGGACAGCGGCATTTCCCGCAAGTTCGGCGGTACCGGTTTGGGGCTGGCGATTTCCAAGCAAATCGTCGAAATGATGAACGGTTCGATTGGGGTGGAATCGGAAAGCGGAAAAGGTTCCGTCTTTTCGTTTGTTATTCAAGCCCGGAGAATTACCGAGGAAAATACCAAATGGAGACATCCCGGTTCGACCACAGAAACCGTTCGGATTTTGGTCGTGGACAATACTCCGGAAGTGCTGGAGTACTTTGCGGACTTGACACAGAAACAGCAAGTCTGCTGCGACACCGTACCGTCAGATATAGCAGCGTATAAACTGATTGCCGAAAAGGGATCTTACGATATGTATTTTATCGACTGGATGATGCCCGGTATGGACGGCATTGAACTTGCCCGCCGCATCAAAGAATACGGCGGTGAAACGGTCCAGTCGATTGTCGCAATGATTTCCTCGACAGAATGGAATGCCGTTGAAGACGAAGCCCGTGAAGCAGGCGTGGACAAGTTTCTTCAAAAGCCGGTGTTTCCGTCTGCCCTCGTGGACTGCATTAACGAATTCATCGGTATTGAGGACGAGAATACGGCAATAGCGACGGGTAAATTAGGTGTCTTTGAAGGGATGCGGATATTACTTGCCGAAGACGTGAAAATCAACCGCGAGATTGTAAAAGCGAATTTGGAGCCGACGAAAGTCAATATCGATTGTGCGGTCAACGGCAAAGAAGCGGTTGATAAATTTACGGCAGCAGACGGTAAATACGATTTGATATTTATGGATATGCAGATGCCGGAGATGGACGGGCTTGAGGCGACACAGGTAATACGCTCTTTACCGATACTGTCGGCAAAGACAGTGCCGATAATAGCGATGACGGCGAACGTCTTCAAAGAGGATATTGAAAAGTGCAAAGAGGTCGGTATGAACGACCATCTCGGCAAGCCGCTCGATTTCGCCGTCTTGTTGACAAAGATGAAGAAGTATATGCTGCAAAAGGAAGAGAGCGAACCGGTCGGCGGCACGGCTTTATAGCAATATCAACTTTTCGTTTTTTTTTTTTTTTTTTCACCCCGCAGCGGCAAAAATTGTCAGCGGTTGTCCGGTACTAGAAACCGAAATCGTTTATTTCCGTTTCCTTTTGCTTTTCGTTCGGGTCGTATGCTTGCTTCGCTTTGCCCTGCGTTTCCAAACCGTCAACGTATATTGCTTTGAACGGTTTCACCGGACAGATGCGTTCACACGCCCCGCAGCCGACACACAGGTCAGCGTCCGTCTCCGGTATCGTCAACGACACATCATCGCCGTATTGCCGCATTGTTACTGCACTTGTCGGGCAATGCTCCGCACACGCTCCGCAATTTGTTCCCTGTGTGTGAACAACGCAATTCTCTTTCAGAAAGATAACGCGTCCCGTTTGCAGTTGATGTTTCGCTGCCTTCGACTCAATCCGCAGTGCGTGCGCCGGACAGACCTCTGCACATATCGTACAATCGAAATTACAAAAGCCGTTGTCAAATTTCATCACCGGCTGCAAGAAACCGGCTAAACCAAGTTCTGTTGTTGCAGGCACGAGAACATTTGCCGGACACTTCGCCACGCAAAGATGACACGCCGTACACGTTCTGTGATAACGCCGCCGATTGACAGCACCCGGCGGCAAAACCGGCTGCGTCCGCTTAAAACCGATGCGGCTTGTTCCTGTCGGCAAACCGGCGGCATCGGTATTCGCCGCTGCCCGTTGTGCCGAGTTGAATATCGCCGATAACCCCAGAGAAACGATTGACCATTGGAAAAACGTGCGCCGCAGCGGCAGTGCCGATGTCTGAACCGGTCTTATGACTGCCGTTAACGGGGCGGGAACATCTGTCTTCGCCGAAGAAATCGGGGGAACGCCGCTGATACTGGTTGTGAAAGCAATCGAGTTTTTTTTGCATACCCCCAAACAGTTGAAACACGTTACACAGCGGGATGCGTCCACCGTTTTCGCTTTGCTGTCGATACATTCCCCTTTGCACGTTTTTTCACATAGCCCGCAGGATAAGCAGCCGGATTTTATACGGATTCGGAAAAAGGAAAAACGCGACAAGAGACCGAGCAGCGTTCCGACAGGACAAATAATGTTACAATAACGCCGTCCGTACAAAAATGACAAGATACCGGCAAGGAACAAAAAGAATACGGCAACGCCGAATGCGCTGCCCCAAAATGGGACGGCTTTGAATTGCAAATAACTGTTATGACCGCCGGAAAACCAGGCGATAAAATTGTTTCCGCCGAGATACACAGGACGGACAAGTGAAGTTATTATGCGTCCGTAATTGCTGTACGGGTCAAGGAGTGAAACGATGAGCGGAAACGCTGCACAACCGGCAATGAACACGAGCAGAAAGCCGCTGCGTGTTTTCGTCATCGGCGACCGGTAACGAAAACGTTTTTTTATACCGAATACAAGAGTACCGGCGCGGGCGATGATGTCTTGTAAAAAGCCGCAAGGACAAACCGTTGAACAGTACAAGCGTCCGAAAAGCAGCGTGATGATTAGCCAAAAGCCGAGAACGATGACGGGACAGGCGGTCATTGCCGGCACAATTTGCGTATGTGCGAAACCGTGCCAGGAAGTCGGAACCGTTTCCGAAAAGTCGAGAAACAGCACAGTCAAGGCAGTAAAAAACACCGACGCAGCGATAATACGGAATAGTTTTAACATCGACTCTCCATTTTAATCCCAATATCAATAACTTGCAACACGTAAAAAGACTCTTGCCTAGCATCCCACGTATTTTTTAGTAATTTTTTGACGATATTGTATAGATTTTCTTTTCGGTGATTGAAGCGAAATTCACTCTCTTTTAAGTGTAACATAAAGGTTTGCGAAGCACAACCATTAAACTTTGCAAGCCGTCGGTATGAATGGTCGATCCAGTCAGTATTTGTCCCTGAATTATAGGCATCAGAGTCTCTTTTGAGCAATGAGGAACGATGGTAACAAAAACTTTCCCTCCGCGTTTCAAAAGTCCGAACACCGGCGTTTTTCCTGCCGCTCCGCGACCGCGTTTGCC
>JAITQJ010000071.1 GCA_031288955.1 Planctomycetaceae bacterium
CGTTCCAACGTTGTCATCAAAAAGAACATCGGGCAGATTTTCAAACAGTGCAACGTTGTTGAATACAAGAGTCCTGATGACCGGTTTACGATTTGGGACTACCATAAGACGCAGTGTTATTCACGGTTGTATGCATCGCAGCATAAAATCAGCGTTGACGAAATGACGGTTACAGCAGTTATGTTAAAAACGCCGCGTAAATTGCTTCGGGAATTGGGCAAACATTTTGACATAACCAATTCGGCTGGCGGCTGTGCCGCCGGTACCCGCTATTGTCATTGCCGATGCCGGTTGTATAATAATCTTATGGAGCGAATAGCGTGGCATCCGGCATTTGTTAAGAATGAACAATGCAGAATGAATAGTTAAAATGAATAATGAATAATGAATAATGAAGACACTGGTTAATACCATTGCGGTATCCGTTTTCTCCCATTATTCATTTTTCATTCTTAACTATTCATTATTCATTATTCGATTTTTATGCTATAATGACTCCCGTCCGAATCGTAAAACTTTAACCGCAAATGCTGCTCTCGCCAAAGTCCGATATTGTATTCAAGTTGATTTTCGGCGACCAGCAGAATGTGGACGTGTTAGCAGCGTTTTGCAAGCGGCGGCAACTGCCCGATATGCACTGAAAATGAAGATAAGCGTCGAGAGTATTATGACGCTTACCGGACTCTCCCGCAAAGAAATCGAAAAACTGCGATAACGTTTTTGTCCAAGTTTCGGCAGTTACCGAACAAGTCTAGTTTGTCTCCGCTTTGAGTTTCGCGGCAAAAAGCGGGTTGGCAGCGCAACTATCACATTGCGGCAATAATCGGTTATAATGGTGCCGGTGAAGTTGCGTAATGTCCGATTCTGACGAAGAACTGCTTATTGAATATATCGACGACGAATTGCCGCCGGAAAAACGGCAGCAACTCGATGAACGTCTGCAAAAAGAACCTCCTTTGCGGAAACAGTTAGAAACCCTCGAACATACCTGGAACATTCTTGATTTACTTGAACCGGCAGTGTCCCCGCCGCAAATGACTGCCCGGACAATGAATCTCATCGCCGGTATTGCCGGCAATGAAAAAAAACGCCGTCTATTTTTAACACCGGCAATGAGTGCCGTTGTGCTGTCTGTTCTTCTGGCAGCGTCTTTTTATTGCGGAACATATCTGGCATCAAGAGACGACCCGTTTTTTTACAGAGCAGTACAGCGGCTCGATATGTACCTGGCGGTCATTGATGAAGATGCCGATTTCCTACAGCGTCTCACGGAAAGACGTTTGTTCCTGCCGGAAACAGGAACGCCGGATACAGTGTCCCGTTCAGCGTCCTTTGACGCATCGGCACCGCTCCTTGATTCGCAGTTGAAACGTTTTTATGCCTTACCGAGCCGGCGCAGAGAGCAGATTCGGGAACTGCACACTGCCGTTGAACTTGCAGCAGACCGCAGCGGCTTGGTATTAACGTTGCAGAATTATTACCTGTGGCTCAAGTCGCTGCAATCGTATGAAAAAACGGATTTGCGCAAGCGTATGACAGCGGCAGACAAAATACCGAAAATAGCGGCACTGAAAGAACGGCTTGATGATATGCCGGTCATTTCGCAACTGCTGCAATTCGGTCAGGAAACGGAACTGGCAGACGCTCTTTCGGCGTTATCGTTACAGGAACAAGAGGAACTTCTCAACAAACCGCCGGAGCAGATACTGAATTATCTGCAACAATCTGTCCAAAAAAACGATTGACCGGTATCCGGCAAAATAAGACACCCCCGCCCCCAGTCAAACTATTCACTCAACGCTTCCCTGTACGGAGCGTCTTTCTTGTAACTGTCGAGTTCTTTTTGGACGCTTTCGAGCAATTCCTTATGCTTCGCAACTGCCTTTTCGTCCGTCTTGTCAAGCGTCTTCTCGTCGGCTTTCACCATCTCGATTGTCTTTTTCGACCACTCGCGGGCTTTGTCAAAGTCCAACGTTTCCGCATACGCTGCCGCCAGCGTACTGACGATAAACGCCTCTCTGTAATCCGTCAACGTACAAGCCTTCAATGCTAATTCTAACGCCCGCTTGCCGTTGCGGACAGTATCCAGCGGCGATGTCGAATAAAGCCAGGACAGGTTATTTAACGCCAGCGCATCATTCGGCTCCGCCTTCACTATCTTTTCCAACGCCTGCACCGCCTCTTGATGAAGCCCCATCGAAATCGACAGTTGCGAACTGATATGCACTAACCGCAGATTTTCCGGGTCTTTATCCAAAAGTTCATTCAAACGTTTCCGGGCATCTTTGTTCTTTTTCGCCTCCGACAAAATTTGAACGGCTGTCAGTGCCGCATCTAAATCGCCCGGATGTTTTTGCAGAAAAGCATCAACGGTTTCAACCGCCGCCGCCTCTTTCTTCTGCTCTGCCAGAAGACTCGCCTTAAAAATAACCCAGGTATTTTTATCAGGGGCTTTTTTAATCAGGTCGTCAACGAACTTTTCGGCTTCCGCATATTTTTTCTGTATCGTTAATAACGCAGCAAATTTCCGCGTCCATTGTTCATCGTCCGGCTTCTTTTTACGCTGCTCTTCGACAATCTTCACGGCTTTATCATATACCTTTTGTTCGGTATAAACGGCAACGAGCAAATCGAGCCATTGCGGTGCATCAGGATTTTCTTTGAGAACGTTTTGGACAACATCAACGGCTTCATCATACCGCTTTAATTTCAGCAGGAACTCGGTTTCCATCGCCTTGAATTCGCTATTTGCCGGTTCCGCCGATTCGAGGTCTTTGAGAACAGCCAATGCGTCATCAAATTGATTAGCAGCAACGTAAATCTTGATTTTCTGCAAGAGCAGCATCGGATGATTCGTCCGCAGCCGCAATGCTGCATCAATATCTTTGAGCGCACTGTCTTTGCTGCCCATTGCCGAATACACACCGCTGCGGAGTATAAGAATTTCAACACCTTCGGGCATCTGTTTGCGTAAATCGTTTAACAGCGGCAGGGCTTCACTGTAACGTTTCATATCGGTAAGCAAACCGGCTTTTTGTAACAACATTCGGTTCTTTTGTCCGCCTTCGGCAGTCTTGAGTTGTTCGTCCAAAATCTTCAGGGCTGCCTCGAATTCGCCCCTTTCGGCAAGGATTTTGAAAACCCGCTCCGATATTTCCGGCGAGTCTTTTTCGCTCACAAGCAATTTTTGCAGCACCTTGACGGCTTCGGCTTTCTTGTTGATTTCAAAGAGAGTCAAGGCGTGCAGCAGCGTTAACTGCGGATTACCGGCACCGGCAGCGGACGCTAAAATCTTTTCACGTTTTTGGGGGTCTTTTTCAATCGATGCTTTAAGCGAAACGATTTGCACGAGCAGTGCCGGTTCGTCCTTTGCCTGCCGCTGGGCTTCATCTAATGCTTCGGCAGCACGTTTGGCATCACCGTCTTCGAGCAAATTCAGTTGGGCGATGAGCAGATACGCTTTAATTTGGTTCTTGATGGTTTGGACGGCGTTCTCTAAATCGGCGAGGGCACTTTGCCGCAGCACCTTCCAATTATCGTGCCGGTTCTCGGTTTCGAGCAGTTGCTTGGCGAAGTACATTCCCCGCTGTAATTGAGACGAGGCGAGAAGTTGGTCGCAGTATTTGAGGTTCTCGCCGGATAATCCTTCTTTTTTAGCCTGCTGGCAAAGCAGAATGACTTTGCCGAGGTCGATGGCGGTCTGCGACTGCAATTTGGCTTCGGTTGCCTGGTCGAGTGTTCCCAAGCCCGGATTATCCTGCGCTATTACTGCTGCGGAAAACGATAGAACGACAATGAAGAGAATGGAACGCATAGTTTCTTAATGAGTGATACACGGCAGACTATTGTCGGCTAAAAATCGCCCGTTGTCAATCGGTTTGCGGACGACACTAATGCTGAATTTGCAAAGCCGGTTGTTTGGACATTTTGCCGTACCAGACGCAAAAAGTTGTACTATTTTGCAAAAGTTGCATTATTTTGCAACGCTCCTTTTGGCAAAAAACGTTAATTTGCTACGAAAAAGCCGATTCGATACAACATTTTGCCGTTTTTTGTCTTTGGCACGTTATCTGCTCTCTAATACTAATAGAAGAGGAGCGATAAATTATCTGTTCCACCAACAAATCCAACAGCAAAGGAGCCAGCGATGAAAACGTTTAATTATTTTATTACCGTGTCGGTTTTGGTTATTATGTCCAGTGCGGCGTGTGTGTATGCAGAACTAGCCCACGATATTAAGCCGGTTTTATTTGCCCTTGATACCGGTGACGGCGGTTCACAGCCGGAAATGCTGAACTTTGACAGCAATCAGGAAAATGCGTCCCAGGCGACGTGCAGTACAACTCCCAATAATGGAACGGCAGGGACACCGGCAATAATGGAATTGCCTCCGATTCAGGACCCGCGCGAAGCGGTACCGGATTATTCGCCCGATATTACGGAATCGCCGGTTTCCTCGCAGTCAGATAGACGGGGTACGCGGGGGGATTCAAGCCGCTCGCCGAATAATTCGAATTATCCAAATGTTCCGTATAATCCGCAGTATCTCCCGCCGGATGCACCGGAGACACCGACTGCTCCATCGATTACCTCGACTCCTGAACCGGCTACATTGTTGATGGTTGGGTTAGGGATGATGATGTTGGCAGGTTCCAGAAGGCGGCGGTAAGACGAAGGCGGGGGCAACCCCGCCTTTTACTTTTGGCTGCCGAACAAGACGCAGAGGCGATGACGGCAAACGCTCTTGACCGGTTTGGGGGAAATCCTTATTCTTGCGCCGTGTTTTTATGCGCTGATTTTAGCTGATTTTATATGTTAAAGGCGATTGAACTTTCGGGCTTCAAGAGTTTCGCCGACCGGACAAGATTAGAGTTCGGTTCAGGAATCTGCGCTATCGTCGGTCCCAACGGCTCCGGTAAATCCAATATCGTTGACGCAATAAAATGGGTTCTGGGCGAACAATCAATGAAAAAACTCCGAAGCAGCGACGCAACCGATGTCATCTTTAACGGCAGTGCAGGCAGAACGGCTCTCGGAAGTGCCGAAGTAACGTTAACGTTCGACAACTCCAATCATATCTTCGGGTTAGACACGCCGGAAGTCCATATTACACGGCGTGTTTATCGGAGCGGTGAAGGCGAATATCTGATTAACCGGCAGGCGGCGCGTCTAAAAGACATCAAAGAGATGCTTGCCGGTACCGGTTTAGGAACACAGGCATACAGCATCATCGAACAGGGACGCGTTGAATCGCTGCTGCAAAGTTCTGCACTGCAACGGCGGATTCTTTTCGATGAAGCCGCCGGTATCAGCCGCTTTAATGCCCGAAAACAAGAAATCCAGCGGAAATATGAACGTATTGATGCCGGTTTAACGCGCTTAAGCGATAAAGTCAATGAACTTGAACAGCAGTTAAAGTCAACACGGAATCAGGCGGGGAAAGCACAACTTTACCGGCAGTATTCC
>JAITQJ010000128.1 GCA_031288955.1 Planctomycetaceae bacterium
TGTTCATTCTGCCGAAAGCCGTTTTAACGCCGTCGGCAAAGGACGAAATACGCAAACGCCGTATTAAAATTGCTGTCCGTTTAGATTCCCGTTCGGTTGCCGATAATTCTGGGGAGACAGCGTGCATTGAATCAGACTCGGTCAATGTCACCGCCTTCATCGGCAGTCGGGTTGTATCGGCAGCGGATATTCAAACGCAGCCCGGCAGCGTTCGGACGTTGTTCATTCTGCCGAAAGCCGTTTTGACACCGTCGGCAAAAGACGAAATCCGCAAACGCCGCATTACCATAGCCGTCCAATAGATATGTTCCCAAACCGAGCCGACAACCTTTAATTTGCATACTCTAAAGCATATTATAACACCCCTTTTTAGGCAATTATCTATGCCAGCCCCATAATGAATAATGAGAGAAAACGGATAACCTGCCGCTTCATTATTCATTGTTCATTCTTCATTTTTTCTCAACCACGAAAAGCACGAGGGGAAATCGTAGGTTATGGAATAAGTCTAATAGAAACCGCGGCAGTGTAACGTTGTCCATTCGCCGGTTATTCTCCACTGTTGTTCTTCAAAAACTCCGTGTTTTCGTGCCTCCGCGAAGCATCTTTTGCTGCTGCATTTGTTCTTCGTAAAGTTTACGCCGTTCTTCTTTCATCTTTTTATCGCGGTCATTCTGCTTCTCCAAGCGTTTGACTTTGGACGTTCGGCGCATCGACATAATCTTCGGCGGATACGGTTTAATAAGGCACTGCGGTCCATTGCCGATTAAATCTTCTCTACCGGATTCTTTTAATGCCGACTTGACATCGTGATAGTTATTCGGGTCGTCATACATCAATAACGCCTTCTGCAAACGCCGCTCCCGCAACTTTCGGGGAATATACACCGGTTGTCCCGTAACCGGATTCAAACCTGTGTAATACATCGCCGTTGCCATCTCAAACGGTGCCGGTATGAACTCCTGAACCTGTTCGCTGCGTATCTGATGCTCCTTCAAATAAACTGCCGCCTCCGCCGTCATATTCAACGTTGTTCCCGGAAAGCCCGCCATCAGATACGGTACAAGATATTGTTCTTTTCCCGCCGCTTTGCTGATAGCGGCAAACTGCGTACAGAACGTCTCGTAATTTTCAATCGGCGGTTTATTCATCAACCGCAGTACCGCTGCGTCCGTGTATTCCGGTGCCGTTTTTAGATGTCCGCCCGTATGGTGCAGCGTCAATTCTTTAATATAACGTTCGTCCAGTAATGCCAGGTCAGTACGGACACCGGAAGCGATGAACACTTTTTCCACGTTCGGCAACTTACGGACAGTCTGCATTAACCTGACGAGTTGCGAATGATTCGTATTCAAATGCGGACAGACTGTCGGAGCGAGGCACGAGAGCCGCTGGCAGATTTTCATCGCCGCCGTGTTTTTACAGCCGAGTCCGTACATATTTGCCGAAGGTCCGCCCAAGTCGGAAACAACCGGCAATGAATGTGTTTCGTTCACAACGGATTCCGGACTTCGGCTTTGGATGAACTTTCCCTGATGTGCTGTTATCGAACAGAACGTACAGCCGCCGAAACAGCCGCGGTGAATCTGTACGGAATCTTTTACGGTTTCCCAAGCCGGTATTTTACTCTTGCCGTAAGACGGATGCGGCTTGCGGGTGAACGGCAAAGCATAAATCCGGTCTAACTCCGCTGTCGGCACCGGCAAAGAAGGAGGATTGACGACAACCGCTTCTAAAGCGTGTTCCTGCACTAATGTAACGGCAAGATACGGATTCAGATTCTCGTATATCATCCGTGTCATTTTGGCGAACTGCGATTTGTCTTCTTCCGTTTCCTCGTGACTCGGCAGATGAATGACCGTCTCCGCTTCTTCCGGCAAATCATCAGATTGTTTTAAGCGGTATGCCGTCCCGCGGACATTGCGGATTGTTTCCGCCGGTTCACCGTTTTTGAGGCGGCGCATAATTTCAAGCAACGCGGTTTCGCCCATACCGTACACCAGCAGGTCGGCTTTGGAATCGAGAACGATAGAGCGTTTGAGTTTATCGCTCCAATAATCGTAGTGTGTGAGCCGCCGCAGCGAGGCTTCAACACCGCCGCAGAGGACTGGAACGCCGGGATACGCTTCTCTGGCGCGTTGGCAATACGAGAGCGTTGCGCGGTCGGGACGCAAACCGGTTTTTCCGTCAGGACTGTACGCATCAGTGCTTCGGATTTTACGGTTGGCGGTGTAATGATTGAGCATCGAGTCCATATTGCCGGCACTGATGCAGAACGCCAGATTGGGCTGCCCGAAGGTTTGCCAAGGTTCACAACTATGCCAATCGGGCTGTGCGAGAACGGCGGTACGGTAACCATCGGCTTCGAGAACACGGGCGAGCAGAGCGGCGGCGAAGGACGGATGGTCAACATAAGCATCGCCGGTAACGAAGACAACGTCAACGGAATCCCAACCGCGGGACTTCATTTCATCGGCAGACATCGGCAGCGGTTGGAGACTCATTGAAACGCTTTGAAAATAATTATTTTAATGCCTTCCATTATCCCGATGAGGCACCGTGCTGTCAATGAAATACGCCTTCCGTTCGGTTACAACGGCATCAAGCGGAACGTCGTTTGCGTCCGTCGGAACCATATCGAACATCTGACATTCAAACGCCGGAGCGATTTTGAACGTTGACGGCTTCAATGTTTTCAGGAACCGGTCATAAAAACCTTTGCCTCTGCCGAGGCGTTTACCATAGCGGTCAAATGCCAAACCCGGCACGAGAATAACATCAATGTTCTCCAGCGGTACCGGCTGCGGCGGCATTTTCGGCTCCAAAATACCGAATGTTCCCGCTGTCAAATCGTCTGCCGATTCAATGCGTACGGGAACTATTTCGCCGTTCTGTATCAACGGAACGGCAAGAAACCGGCATTGCCGAAGCATTGCGTCTATTTCTATAACAACTTCGTTTCGGAAACTCACATATATCATCAAGCCGATGCGTAAACCGGCGGAAGTTTTTAAGAACGGTGCAAGATTTTGCCGAACCAGAACGCTGCGCTGCGGAATATCCGTCAAGGCGGCAAGACGTTCTTGAGCAATACGGCGAAGTTCTTTTTTTTCGTTCATTTCAACCGTATCGTTGTTACATTTCTCGTCTCCGGCAGTTTTTTCTGCTCTTCGAGATAATTGACTTGTTGAATCCCGCCGGCTTGTTCTGCAAGCGTTTGATTCGCTTCTGCTAAAAAAGACCGGGAGGCGAGAAACTCCTGCACCGTTGGATTGACAGGCTGCTCCGGCTTTGTGCCGGATAAAGTGGTATTGACCGGCGGCGCAATCACTAATTGCTTTTCGAGCCGGTCATCAAAACGGGTCATTAAAACCAATGACTGTTCGGAACCGCCGAGTTCATCAAAAGGCAGAAAAAAATTGTAGCCGTGTCCGAGCGGTTTTTTATACGAATAATGCTGCTTTGCTAATGTGTCGGCGGTAAAGTGGTAAACTTTCAGAGGTTGTGCGT
>JAITQJ010000132.1 GCA_031288955.1 Planctomycetaceae bacterium
TTCACAATTTTGCGAGTAGAGTCAACACGCCCTAGGGAGTTTTCGATAGACAACACAAAAAATGCACTGGGAAAAATATACATACGATTTTCATAGCCGCTGTACCAATTCGGGAATAAAATTTGGCTGGAAAGAAAACGAAAACGGCGACAAAATATATGGAATTATTGGAAAATTTCCGTTTCGCTATTTCGTTGTCCTGTTCATTATTTTCGGTACAATTTACTCCCTGCTGTTCTTTTTTGTTTTCCTGCAAACTAATATGTCTGTATTTTGCGGTATTGGATTGATTTTGCTTGGAATGTTTTTTTGGGGTTATGTTTGCAGCATTATTCCCATACACGGGGATGCCTTTGTCATTCGCTCTGATGGGACAGTTGAGTTATTGCGAGTGAAAAAAACGGTCATTCCGAATAAAACAACACACTTTGAATTGATGAAACCCCAATGGCGCGATGATGATTATGATTTGGTGCTGTTTCACAAAAATGAAACATATTATGTGTGTCACGAAGAAGCAGAAAAATGTTATAAAACATTGAAAACCATTTTTGAACAGAAACTCTCCCCCTGAAATACTAATGCCCTATCAAAATATCGAAACCTTATCGTGGCTCGGCGGCACTGATGGTACGCTGCGTCTCATTGACCAGACATTGCTTCCGTCCGAAGTGAAAGAAATTGACTGCCGGAGTGTCGAAACCGTCTGGGAGGCAATCAAAAAACTGCGTGTCCGCGGCGCACCGGCTATCGGTATTTCCGCCGCTTACGGCGTAATAACCGGTATGCAAACACTGCCGCAAGAGGACTCATTGGACGCTTTCAAAAAACGTCTTAACGAAGTAACAGAATATCTGGCTTCGAGCAGACCGACGGCAGTCAATCTTTTCTGGGCTTTAGACCGAATGAAAGCAAAAGCAGAGTCGTTGTACGGACAAGTACCGGTCAGCGAACTTGCCGAATGTTTGCTTGCCGAAGCCCAAACGATTCACGAAGAAGACCGAACGATTTGTCGGGCGATTGGCAAACACGGACAAGATATTATCAAAAACGGCGACACGTTTCTGACACATTGCAATGCCGGCGGTTTGGCAACGGCAGACTACGGAACGGCATTGGCGGTATTTTTTGCGGCGGCGGAATCCGGCAAAAAAATCAGTGTTTATGCAGATGAAACCCGACCGCTGCTGCAAGGGGCGCGGCTGACGGCTTGGGAGTTAATGCAGCGGGGAATTGATGTAACATTAATTTGCGATTCGATGGCGGCACTGGTAATGCGGCAGGGAAAAATCAACGGCGTTATTGTCGGGGCTGACCGCATTGCCGCGAACGGAGATACGGCAAACAAAATCGGAACGTACAGTGCGGCAGTCAACGCCAAAGTTCATAATGTACCGTTTTATGTTGCCGCTCCGGTGTCCACGTTCGATTTAACTTTACCGGACGGTTCGCTGATACCGATAGAAGAGCGGCTTGCCGACGAAATCACAAACGGTTTCGGCAAGCGGACGGCACCGGAAGGCGTGAAAGTGTACAATCCGGCGTTCGATGTTACACCGGCAGAGTTAATAACGGGCATCATCACCGAACGCGGTATTATTTCGCCCGTCAATACGGAAAACGTCAAGAGAAGAGTCAGATGAAGTTCGGTTATTCCTAAAGTGCGGAGTCTTCTTTTCTCTTCGGCAGGAGTTGCGGACCATCGATAGCATCGAAGAGAACGATGAGATTCATTAAACCGGCAATGGCAGTCAGATATGTTCCCATTTCAAACCAAGGAAGGCTTTGCTGAATCTTCTGGATAGTCGGTGCGGCACCAGTGCGGTCTTTCAAGGCTAACTTTCCGGCAGCCATAAAAGAACCGAGAAACGGCGGCTGCCCGTTGCGCAGTTGCAGGGCTTGCACACCGGCAGGAACGGCGGCTAAACCGAGAAAGGCTTGCGGAATGAAAAAGTACCGCCGGTCCTGGAGCCGCCACGAACAATAGACGTTTCGGGCAATACCGGCTTCGCCGTTACTTCCGAGGACGCAGCCGGCAAGGAATATCGGAACGATACAAACGAAAAACAGGACGGCTTTGGCGGTTCGTCCCTGATAATAATGTCCGAGTCCGGGAACAAGCCAAGTCAACAGACCGGCGATGAGCGGATTGCGTAAATTGAGATTCTTTATCAGTTCTTCTTCCGGCAAATTCCCGTTAAGCGGCATTGTATTGTTCCAATAGTGTATCAACCTGTTATGCACTCAATGCGGCAAATTCGCTTTCAAAGAGCAGTTTGTTTGCGTCGAGAATGATTTTCACGTCCTCCCCGACTTTGCCTAATCCGCGAATATATTGTGCGCATTGTCCCGTTCCGCTTTTCGGCGGCGGCGAAACATTCGACTCCTCAATCGAGCGGACTTCATTGACCGTATCGACGACGAGACCGACCTGCACCTGACCATCTTTCAGGTTGATAACGACGATACAAGTCCGCTCATCGTAATCCCGTCCCACCATATTGAAGCGCAGCCGCATATCAATGACGGGGATAACCTGTCCGCGAAGATTGACAACACCTTTGACGTAATGCGGCATATCCGGCACTTCGGTTACCTTTTGTATGCCGACGATTTCCGTCACGTGGCGAATTTCAAGGCAGTAATCTTCGTCGCCGAGTCTAAAGGACAAATACATATCCTTTAGGGTATCCTCGGCATCGTCGAGATTGTCTTTAGCGGCATTGAGAGCCGCTTCTTGTTCTTTCTTTTCGATATTTGCTAATGCTTCTGACATAATATACAGGAGGTTAAGGTGAAATTTTTTGCCGCATAATCCACTGAGCCAGCGCAAAATCGTGCTGGTCAGTAATTTTTACATTCAATCTGTTTCCCGGTACGATACTGACCGGTTCGCCGAGCATTTCGACGAGTTGGGCATCGTCCGTTGCCGGATGTTCAAACTGCCGCGTTTCCTGCTGATAGGCTCTTTCGAGAATACCGCGGCGAAACACCTGCGGCGTTTGGGCTTCCCAAATGTTACGCCTATCGACCGTTTCTTCAACCAAAACACCATTGACACGTTTCAGTGTACCATTAACGGGCGACGCAAGCAAGGCGGCACCTGTCTTTATAGCGGTTTTGAATACGGCATCAATATCCTGCTCGCTGACACACGGTCTTGCGGCATCGTGAACAGCGACATAACCGGCACTTGCGGACACCACCCGCAGTGCGGCTTGCACTGTATCCATCCGCTCATAACCGCCGGTAACGGTTATGAGGAGCATATTGTTTATTTCATTCAAGTAGTATTGCCGAAACCAAACGATGTCTTCGGGAGAAACCGCCACGATGATTTGCACGACATCTTCGCGTGCATAAAACCGCTCCGCACTGTGAAGCCAAAGGGGTTTTCCGTTCAAGTGCGCAAACACTTTTTTCACGTTTTGTCCGCTTGGACTATCTCCACTGAAACGTGTACTCCGTCCGGCAGCCGCTAAAATGACGGCAAAATTTGCATCGGCATCATCGGGCATCATTTGTTAAACACGGTGGCTGGCACTGCTTCCGAGCATCCGTCCGACTTTTTGACAGTCCAGCACGTCGAGTTCGAGGGCATTGTGGAGTTCCAGTATATTGTCCCAATCCCCTTCGTCATCGAACGTGAATCGGACATCTTCGATTTTGTCTAGTCCGCCTGCAATCGGCAGCAACTCAACCCGGTATTTTTCTGCATTATCAAGGAAAAAGGTGCCGGGGAGTTGGCGGTGAATGGAGTCGTCTGTTTTGGCTGCCAGTTTCCGAATCGATGCACTGCGGTAGTATTCGGGAAACAAACCGTAAGGTCTTCCGGCAGAGAAAATTTCATTAGCATACTGGTATGCGGCGTAATCGCACTGCGGTATCTGCCGTGCCGCACGGACAAGTTTGTCAATGAGAGTCGGGTCGAGAAAGGGCCAATCGGCACCAATCAGGACACAGGACTCGGCGGAGTAATGTTCCAATGTATCAGCAACCGCAGATGCCGTATCATTAGCGGCAGTCGAAAACACCGGCACGTCAATAGGCGACAATTGCCGGATAAGGTCCCCGTTGGCACCGTCATCAGTAACAACGACGACTCCGTCGAGGAGTTCGCAGTCAGTCATTTGGCGGACTACCCATTCAAGCACGGATTTGCCTTCGAGGCGGCGTGCTACGTGATGCCGCTGCTTGTTAGTCAGAAGCACTCCTTTGACGATACCGAGTGTGTTCAGCATTGTACTGTCCTTTCTTTTAAGGGACTGAAAGCGTTGTTACGCAGGCAAACCGCCCTGTGTACCCGCTAATCACGACACATTATACCTCAATAAAATAAAATAGCAACGTCTTTTTTCCCGTTTTTTGAAAAAACTGCCGCAAAGGACAAATTGTGTCCTATTTTTCCGCTACAACTGCCGAAACTGCGGTAAAACAGTTGTGTAGAATTCTATCCCCCTTCCATATTGAATATCGGCAGCAGCAATGACAGAATAATGTAAAATACGGCACCGCCCATTACCAGAAGCATTAGCGGTTCGATAAGCCGGACAAGCGTGTCCAGTTTGCGTGCCGACGTTCGTTCTATCGAATCGGCAACATTGACCAACACGGTTTCCAACGTATTCGATTCCTCCGCTACCGCAATCATCGCCATTACCTGCGGCGGAACAATGCCCGCATCGGAGAGCGGTTTCGCTAACGGCTGTCCGCTTGAAACACTTTCCGCACTCCGCTTTACCGCATCGGCAAGCAGCGTGTTGCCCGTCGATTGACTGCTGATTTCCAGTGACCGCAAAATCGGTACTCCGTTTTCTAACAGCGTTCCTAATACCCGGCAGAGCCGCGCTACTGCCCCGTTCAATATGATTTCGCCGAAAAGCGGCAACTGTATTTTCGCTTTATCCAGCAGACGAATTCCCCAGGGCGTTGATAGTTGTACCCGCAAATAAATGCCGGCAGCAGCGAGAACGCCGGTGATGTAGAAACCGTATTGCAGCAAAATTTCCCGCATCCA
>JAITQJ010000141.1 GCA_031288955.1 Planctomycetaceae bacterium
AAAGACGGACTCTGTACGGTATCATTTGCATCTGCCTATTCCCTTGCAGTGCCTTTGCGGTTAAAATACCAAAAAATGTTCAAAATCGGCGTGATTAGTGATACGCATAGTTGTTTGGCGGAAACGCAATCGGCTCTGCAAGTGTTCAATGAGCAAAAGGTGAATGTCGTTATTCATTGCGGCGACATCGGCAGCGAAGCCGTCGTGAAAGCCTTTAAGGGCATTGAAACGCATTTTGTTTTCGGCAACTGCGACGGCGAGAACGTCTCTTATACCGAAGTTGCAAGAGCAACAGGCAACAAAATGCACGGCTGGTTCGGCTCGCTGGAGTACGAGGGCAAAAAAATAGCGTTCCTTCACGGACATCAAACGACGCGTTTCGAGGAAGAAATCGAAAGCGGACGCTGGGATTTAATCTGTTACGGTCATACACACAGCGCATCGCTGCAAATGTACGGCGAAACATTAGTCTTAAACCCCGGCGCATTCAAACGTGTCCATCGTCCCTCCATCGCCGTCGTCTCCCTGCCGGAGATGAATGTCGAACGCTTTGATGTTTGACGTACTTTCAAAAATTACCGCCTGTATCTTCGTACCAAACCCATACCGGCAATGCCGAAAGCGATAATCAGTATCGTTGCCGGTTCCGGTGCGGCAGACCGCAAACTGGCGGCAATAGTGTACGTTCCCAGCGAGGCGTAATCCGAAAAGCCTTGGTAACTGCCGTACTGATAACCGCTGCCGCCGACCCGCAGGTAATAATCCCCAATGCCCAGCGTCATCTCAATGCCCAAAAGCAGCGAGTCAATGTCCGCCAGATAATGCCCCAGCAGTATATCCTCACCGCCGATGACACTTTGCCATACATCGGCGTAATAGTAAAGCGAACCCCACTGCAAGCCGGCAATGTTCACGCCCGATGCCAGATTGAAAGCAACGTCGCCTGCGCCGGTCAATGTGAACGCAAAGTCATCATAATCACCGCTCGTTTGGATGATACCGGTCGTTAAATCGGAAAAACTGATAGTCCCCAGTCCTTCATCCGCCCGATAACCGAAGCCGTTTGTCCAGCCGGAACCGGTATCCGTAATCACGGCAAGGTCATCTTGTCCGGTGTTGGTCGCATTCCTGTATTCTCCTATGCTCCACTGATTGAGACGGCGTGTTTTCGATATGTTTGTGTAGCCCATAATCGGCGACCAAGCGGTTTTTGTGCTGACGTTGTAGCCGCCGTAATAGCCGCTGGAGTCGGACGTTATGCCGTCGTGGTCTAATCCCATATTATGCCCGATTTCGTGAGCCGCTGTTTGGGCTAATGACGAGATAAGACTGCCGTAATCTGCGGCGTTGGTCAGGTCAAAGTTTCCGTAAGCACCGCTTGTGTACAGTTGGTAAATCCGTTTTGCATCGACCAACGCACCTGTGCTGTAGTTTGTCGGGTCATTACCTTGCCGAAACAAATTCACGTATCCGATACCGGTGGACTTACCGTCTATCGGCGAGAAACAAACCCTTGTACCGTAAGTGTTGTCCAAGGAACTGCTTCGCTGCAAACCGGCGGTACCGGGGTCAACGGTGGTGATATTGATGTTGAACGGACTGAAATACTCGGCGGTCAGACGTGCCACGTCTGCCATAACCTGTTGTTCAAACGCGCTCCAGCCGGCAATACCGTCCAAATCGAAAGCCGACGGTGCTTTGCCTGTCATTGCTGAAACAGTGCTGTGTCCATCGAAGTCGAGGAACACGGTACGCGTTGCACCGGGCAAACTGCTGTAATCAGCGGCGGCGGCAAAAGTACCGATGCAGCCGAACGCGAGTAGAGAGAGAGAGAGAGAGAGAGAGAATCCTTGCCATATAGACCTCCAATGTGGCTAAAACGTTGAGAGGGAGCATCAAATAGGGGTATTACACGTATTCTACTCTATCGGCAAGTGAATTGCAAGCGAGAAATTTTTAATTTTTTTTTTTTTTTTATTTTTTCGCCGCCTTGCAATAGCGGCTGAAATTGACTTTTGCAACCCCCTTTTCAAAAGCACCGGCATTGGGTAGAATGACACCCAGAGTCTATCGACGTAAATTTTTTTGTTTATCGTTAAAAATCCCGCCTTCAAAAATGAGTGTCCCGCCTGAAACGTCCGAATCGCTGTCCCTGCCCGAACAGGAACTCGCCGTCCTGCAATTTTGGAAAGAAAATAATATCTATGAAAAATCCCTCAAAAGCCGGATAGATGACCCGCGATTCGTCTTTTACGAAGGTCCGCCGACCGCCAACGGACTGCCGCATCCGGGACACTGTCTCACCCGCGCTATCAAAGACCTCTATCCCCGCTACAAAACAATGCGGGGCTTTCTCTGCGAACGAAAAGGCGGCTGGGATACGCACGGGCTGCCCGTCGAAGTCGAAGTCTGCAAAGAACTCGGTATCCACGCCAAAGAAGAAATCGAAAATTATGGGGTCGAACCCTTCATTCACCGCTGTCAGGAAAGCGTCTTCCGCTATATGAAACAGTGGGAAGAATTGACCGAACGGCTCGGCTTTTGGGTCAATCTTGATGAGGCTTACGTAACCTATCACAAAAGTTACGTCGAGTCCGTTTGGTGGGCATTGAAAACTCTTTACGAACGCGGACTGCTCTATCAGGGACATAAAATCGTTTGGTGGTGGGCGCAAGGCGGAACCGCCCTTTCCTCCGGTGAAGTCGGACAAGGTTATCGGCAAGTTGCCGACCCAAGCGTTTTTGTCCGCTTCCCGCTCGTTTCGGCACTGCCCGGCGGCAACTGGAAAATGTTCAACGAAGATTCCGGCATTGCCGTTAATGAAAAACTCGGCTTTACCGGCGTTATCGACTTAATCGTTTGGACAACAACCCCGTGGACGCTGCCGAGCAACCAGTTTGCCGCCGTCCATCCCGATTTGGAATACGCTGTCGTTCGCTGGAAAGACGAAAAAGGCAAAGCCGATGACCGGTTAAGCATCGTTGCCAAAGACCTCGTTGACACCGCAGCGGGCAAGGCAAAACTGACACCGGAAATTCTCGAAACATACACCGGCAAAGATTTAATCGCTTTGCGGTATATTCCGCCGTTTCCGTTTTATTATGACGAATCAGCAAAAACAACGGGACGGTTAAAGGATAACAGAACAGAGCATCTTGCCTGGCGCATCGTCGGGGCTGATTTCGTAACGCTTGAAGCCGGCACCGGTCTCGTTCATCAGGCACCGGCTTTCGGCGAAGTCGATTATGACGTGCTGCAAACGGAAAAAAGCCGGTTTGTTGACGGCGAAGGTCCCGATTTGATTTGCTGTGTTGCACCGGACGGTAAATTCACGGACGCTGCCGGTCCGTACGCCGGTAAATGGGTGAAGGAAGCCGACAAAGAAATTATCAAAGACCTGAAATCAAAACACCTGTTATTTTATCAGGAGCAATATCTGCACGATTATCCGTTTTGCTGGCGGAGCGACGAAGACCCGCTAATTCAATATCCCCGCAAGAGTTGGTTTGTCAGGACAACGCAATTCAAAGAGGCGATGCTGACCAACAATCAGGCGATTAACTGGTATCCTGAACACATCAAAAACGGACGCTTCGGTAATTTTTTAGAGTCGAATGTCGATTGGGCTTTGTCCCGCGAGCGGTACTGGGGAACACCGCTGCCGATTTGGGTTTGCGAAGAAACCGGTCAGGGCGAAGCGGTAGGGTCTTATGACGAATTGTTACAAAAACCCGGCGTGCAGGGAACGGAAGTCTGGGCGGAAGCAAAAAAAGCGAATCCCGATTTGAGCGATGACCTGATTGTGCATAAACCGTACATTGATGCCGTAACGTATGATTCTCCGTTCGCTGCCGGCAAACGAATGCGCCGTGTTTCCGAAGTGATTGACTGCTGGTTTGATTCCGGTGCGATGCCGTTCGCTCAATGGGGATTTCCGTATCAGCATAACAGCATCACGCAGTTTCGCCAACATTTTCCCGCCGACTTTATCAGCGAGGCGATTGACCAGACACGCGGCTGGTTTTACAGTCAGTTGGCAATCAGTACGTTGGTTTTTGACAGTTCCACCGCTCCGTTCGGCGGTGTGGATGCAGATACCGGCAAAGTATTACCGCTGCCGATGCCGCATCCGTTCAGAAATTGTATCGTTCTCGGTTTAATGCTCGGCGAAGACGGACAAAAGATGTCCAAGAGCAAGCGGAATTATCGGGAGCCGCGGGAAATCTTTGACAAATACGGTGCCGATGCGCTGCGCTGGTATTTCTACGCCAATCAAACGCCGTGGACGGCAATCCGGTACAGCGAATCGGCAATCAAAGACAGTCTGCCGGAATTTATTTTGCGATTACAAAATGTCGTTTCGTTCTACGAAGTGTACAGTAAAATTGACGGTTTCGAGCCGCTCAAACTCGTTCACCCCGATGTACTGCGGGACGATGACGGTCAAATGAATCCGTTCTGTCTGGCATCGGCAAAAAATTCGGAAAAACCGTACCGCAATGTGAAGGTGCGTCCGCAACTTGATTATTGGATTCTCGGCGAACTGAATAAGACGATTAAGTCGGTCTGCGAATCAATGGACAAGTACGACCATTATGCGGCTTGCAGTGAATTGATTGCGTTCGTTGATGCTCTGTCGAACTGGTATGTCCGCCGCAACCGGAACCGCTTTTGGAGTTCCGCAGCCGAAGACGACCCGAAAAAGGTAATGTCAAAATACGACGCTTACTGGACGCTTTACGAGTGTCTTGTTACCGTTACAAAATTGATTGCCCCCTTTACGCCGTTCCTTGCCGAAAATTTCTGGCAACGTCTTGTTGATACGAAAAACGGCGGTCTCGAAAGTGTTCATCTTGCCGACTATCCGAAGGCGGACGAAAATCTTATTAACGAAAAGATGCTCGGCGAAATCAGGCTGATGCGGGAAATTGTTTCGCTCGGACGTGCTGCCCGGTCGAACGGACACTTGAAAGTCCGGCAGCCGCTTGCCGGTATGAAGGTGATGTTTGCCGATGATTCCGTTGCAAACGTCTTTTGGGAAAGCGATGTCATCGACAATGTCCGCGTGATTCAGGACGAATTGAACATCAAGGAAATGAAAGTTCTTGGCGATAAGAATGAATTTAAGGAATACGTTTCGTTTTCGGTTCTGCCGGACTTCAAGAAGTTGGGCAAGAAGTTGGGCAAGAAATTGCCGGCGGTTCAGAAATGGCTCAAAGAAGCGGACGGGGCGGCACTGCTTGCGGAAATGGACAAGAACAAGAAACTCGTCTTGAAATTGTCTGACGGCGATGTCGAATTGACCAGCGAGGAAATCCAAATTCGTTTGACGGCGAAAGAGGGCTGGGCGGCGGCACAGGGACCGAGTTGTGTCGCGGTGTTAGCAACGGAATTGACAGATGAATTGCTTGCCGAAGGTCGGGCGAGAGAGGTTGTTCGTTTGATACAAGACCGCCGCAAGGAATTGGACTTGAATTACACGGACAGAATTATG
>JAITQJ010000283.1 GCA_031288955.1 Planctomycetaceae bacterium
TGGAATGGATGCGTATTGCAGTAAACCGATTGACCCTGTTGCATTGATACAGCAAATTGACTCATGGTGCAACAAGGAAGGAAAAGAATAACCGCTTGTGTCAAGGTCGAAGTGTCTCGTCAAAGTTTTCAGCGAACTCCGGTTCTTAAAGTTGGCTTATAGTATATCTATCCGCAATATGATTGTCTGGAGCCAAATGGAATATCGCCTGTGCCGTGAAACTGCGAACCAATCTCGTTGCCCCGCCTACCATCGTTTGCCATTACCATACACGCCCCCGGCTAAAATTGAAGCGGCACCCGATTAGCGTAATGATAAATGTTTATCGTCTGTCCCTTACTCAAATCACCGGTTACAGCGGTTACCGAAACGCCATTTCGCCGTATTTCGAGAAGTAATAATACACGCTTTGTTCTGCAATGGTTTTCATTACCGCAGACATTTCCTCTGCCGTCCAAGTTTTTTCACGAAAAAAGAAACTGCCTCGGTTAAATTGTCCTTTATTGTGCAAGTGCATTTCGTTCAACTTGCCGAACATCGCAATCGTTACCACACGGTCAAGTATCGAAGAATCTGGCGCAAAATCGCAGCCGTCACCAAAACAGACGAAAGGAAAAATTGTCTCGTGTAATAACGATGTGCGGAAACCGATAACGTTTTTACCCAAACGTTCAATCGCATTTCCCTTCGCTTGCCGCGGCTTACCTTCTTGTTCTCTGATTACATTTGTCCCCTGATTTTTAACTTCGGTTATTAAAATCGGATATTGTTTTTGGTTCTTTGCAACGAGCGAAACCACCCCGCCGTCTGGTCGCATTGATGAGCGGTCAAAAAAATAATGAAAATCAATATCGGGATACAATTCTTTCAGATGCGTAACAACATCTTTCAGATACATATCCGGTTGATATGACAATTCAACTCCAAATTTATTTTTAATGTAATCGCAAGTTTCCGTCAGTGCAGTAATCAAACGCTCTTCCATTCGTTTGGAAGTTGCGTTGATAACTGTTCCTGTTCGTTGAACCCGAAGGTCTGCCTTTCTTGCCATTGATTATTTTTCTACAAGGTAAAGATATTCCGAAACGTGAATTTCCCGATTACGTAAATTCCGGCAGCCGCGGAACGTGTTGTAATTTGTTTCCAGCACTTCGACCTTACCGATTTTGTTCAGCATTGTTTTCATTTCGTCAAGTTTGATAAATCCTTCCGAATTGAAAGAAATCAAAACATATTTCGCTTTGATATTTTCCACCAAGTCCCGCAATGCTTCATAAGCAAATTGCGGTTTGTTATAAGGCGAACGGTTCCAGTTATCCGGTATGCCGGAAATCTTACTGGCGGATTCAGGACGCTTATAGTCCAAAACGAGGTTCAGCATAAAATAATTCGAGCCGTAAGGGTGCTGATTATACGGCGGGTCAAGATATGCTAAATCAACTTCCGGCAACTCCTTAATCAGTTTGTTGGAATCTGTGTTATGCACGGAAACGCCGCTCGAAAAATTACTGAACACCGGAAAGGGCAACATAATTTCGCCTTTGATACGAAGTAAAGCGTCTTGATTTTTTCCGCCGTATTGTCCGATACCGGTTTCTTTATTCTTGTAAAACCCCTTAAAAACACCGGACGTGTTGGAGTGAACGGAAACTTCTGAAAGAAGCGGGGCAAGAAAGAAATGCTGCCGGTGCGGCGGGATGCTGTCTATCAATGTCCGCATTGTGTCGATATACATTGCGTTTCGGACAGTATAAAAACAGCGGTCGTCAACCTGAATGTTTTCTTCGTCTTTCGGGGCATAAAGGTCACGAACAATCCCGCCTTTTAACGGATTGCTTTCAATGCGGGTTATTAAATCCTCGTAAATTGTTTCAATTTCGATGAGGTCTATTTCATTTTTGTTTGCAAGATAACACCGATTGATAACGGCAGTGTAGTTTTCGAGGTCGTTGACGTAGAGTTGTCCGGCGTGCTGTTTGAAGTATCGGGCAACAACCCCGCTGCCGCTGAACACATCGAACAAGTCGAGTTTTTCTTTTCCGAGTTGTTTCTTAACTTTGTTGACGGCTTGCCCGACGAAGTCGAGCAAAGACCGCTTATTACCGAGGTAGGTAATCAGTTGCCGAGTTAAAAACAGTTCGTTTTCGGAAACAATGTCATCGTTAAACAAGGCACGACACTGCTTCGATTGGGTAAATTGCCGCTTATTTCTTTGCTGCGTTGTTGTGAGCATTAAAATCTCCATTTATTAAAAACGCCCGTTATAACACAGGATAACACAGCAGGACAAGTCCTGCCGCCGATTATTCTGCCGTTTCTCCAACGACAATCACATTCTCCCCGAAGTCGGCTTCATCTTCCAGCGGCTTATGTCGTGTTAGATGCTTTCGTCCGCAATCTGCGTCATTCTTTTTAAGGGGCGAGCATAGATAATTGTTTTCAAGAAGGGTTTGTTTTTCGGTATCGTGTAATTGAGGGACTTTTTGCCTTCACGCTGCTTTCCTGACCTTGACAGGAGGCGGCAGAAAAACGATAATGACTCTTCAACTCTTTTCTTTACGAAAAACAATATGACAGAGACCAAGAAACCGTTGTTTGCTTATCCGAGACTTTGTGTCGCCTATTTTTGCGAGTTCGCTATCTGGGCGGCTTGGGCTGGTGCTTTAAGCGTTTATGCCAGTGAAGTTCTTAAATTGACCGGCTCTCAAGTCGGCTGGCTTTATTGTGCTATTCCCTTCGGTGCCGTTATCGGTCCGATGCTCATCGGTCCCCTTGCAGACCGGTACTTTGCCGCCCAAAAAGTGATGTCCGTACTGCACCTCATCGGCGGAATATGTCTTGCTGCCTGCGGCTACCTTTGTCTGACACATCAGGCATCTTTTCCCGTCCTGATGGCTCTGATGATGCTCTCCGGTATCTGTTATATGCCGACGATGGGGCTTATCAACTCCGTTGTTTTCGCCAACCTGCCGAAGCCGAGTATGGGACCGTATGTCTTCGTTTTCGGCACCTTCGGCTGGATTGTTTCGTGCCTGTTAATCGCTGCCTTTTTCGGCGGGGAAATGTCGCATAACTTTTTCTTCGTCGGCGGAGGATTCAGCATCTTTCTGGCACTGTACTGCTTAACACTGCCGAACACGCCGCCGAAAGGCGTTGACCCGAATTCAAAGCGAAATCCGATTGCCGCCGCTCTCGGTTTAGATGCGTTCAAACTGTTCAAAGACCCGATGTTCGCTCTGTTTGCCGTCTGCGTCTTTTTCGCCAGTATTCCGGCTTGCGGCTTTTATTTCGTCGTTCAAACGCCGTATTTGTCGCAGATGGGCTATCCGTCGCCGGTGGCACTCGGTACTCTCAACCAGATTTCCGAACTGTTCTTTATGACCGCCCTGCCGATTCTCGTTGCGCTTATCGGTTTGCGCTGGGTTCTCGTCTGCGGTATGCTCGCCTGGACAGCACGTTACATTTTCTTTGCCCTGCCCGGCTACGGTGTCGCACCGGAATACGATTTTTGGTTTTCCGTCATCGGGCTGCTGTTTCACGGTTTCAGTTACAGTTTCCTGTACGTAGCGGCTTATATGTATGCCGAACGCAAAGCACCGGCAAACCTGAAAGCAAGCGTGCAAAGTATGATGGTGTTTTTGCTTCTGGGAGTCGGACAGGTTCTCGGCGCACAGATTTATGCACCGATTGCTCAATACGCTCAAAAAGAATCCGGTCAGCCGAAGGTTTCCGATGTTTCCGTTGATGCTTCTCAAGTCGAGGCAAAGGACAAGGACGGCAAGGTTGTTTCGCTGACGGGCAGAATTTCGACTCCCATACCGGCTTGGAGTGTGAAAGACGGCAGTTTTCTTCAATACCTCGACTTGGCGGCGCAGGTGAAGAAGTTGCAGGGCAAGCAGAGCGGTTCTTCAGCCAAGAACGTTGACCTCGGTGAGTTGCTCGGCGATAAACCGTTCACAAAAGAGACACTTGCGGCGTTTCCTGACGAGAAGTTGATTCAGGACGGCATTAAAATAACGAATCCGAATAATGCACAACAGGAATTGACGCTGACGGTGAAGTACAGCAAAGATGACCTGAAGCAACTGGGGGCAAAAATGGCGGGCGGTTCGGAAGATTTCTCGCTAGACCGCAAAGCGTTTTTGGCTGCCAAGGCACAGGATTGGAAGACGATATTTACGCTTCCGGCAGTGTTCATCGCCGTATTCTTCCTGGTATTTCTCTTCTTCGGCAGAGAGCCAAAAGAAGAAACGAAGGAATAAAAACGGTCAAAAGGCGTTTTTGGCGAAAGCGCAAGCAAAATTGCTTGCGCTTTTACTTGCGCTTGCTTGCGCTGCGTGTGCTATACTTTTGCGTTCCCGCCTTTCCTTTCGGCAAAATACCGGTAAAATAACACGCAAAATCACTCCAAGTTTATGTCCATCGCAATTTCCCGCATCGTACAGGGGCTTGAACCTTCCGCCACGCTGGCAATGTCCGCCAAGGCAAAGGAACTCAAAGCCCAAGGCAAGACCGTCTATGATTTGAGCGTCGGCGAACCCGACTTCATCACGCCGCAGCACATCCGCGATGCCGCCGCCGCCGCAATGAAAGCAGGACATACCAAATACACCCTTGCCAGCGGGCTTCCCGAACTGAAAAAAGCCGTTGCGGACAAGTATAAAGCCGATTACGGTATCGAATATCCCGCCGCACAGGTTGTCATTTCCAACGGAGCAAAACATTCGCTCCATAATGCCTTTTTCACTACACTCAACCCCGGCGATGAAGTCATCATTCCGGCTCCGTATTGGGTTTCCTACGCCGAATTGGTCAAACTTTCCGGTGCCGTCCCCGTGATTGTCCCGACAGAGGAATCGCAGGGGTTCAAGATGACCGCCGCCGCATTTGAGCGGGCAATCACAGCGAAAACCCGAATGTTGCTGCTGTGCAATCCGTCCAATCCGACCGGCACGATGTACAGCCGAAGCGAACTCGAAATGCTGGCAGACATCGTGATAGCAAAAAATCTGTTTGTCGTTGCCGATGAAATTTACGATACCCTCGTGTACGACAACCGGCAGTTTGCCAGTTTTCCAACGCTGCGCAGCGGTTTGCAGGACAGAACGATTGTCGTCAACGGGGCGAGTAAGACTTATGCGATGACCGGCTGGCGTGTCGGCTGGACGTTGAGTCCGGCAAACGTTGCCCAAAAGATGGGCGGATTGCAAAGTCAGGAAACGTCGAATCCGTGCAGCATCAGCCAATATGCGGCACTGGCGGCAATCACGGGACCGCAGAACTGTGTTGCAGAAATGTCGGCGGCGTTTGCACAGCGGCGGGATTATGTAGCGAAGCGGATTGCGGAAATCGAAGGGTTAAGTTGTGCCGAAATGCAGGGAGCGTTTTATGCGTTTTTCAACGTGAAGAAGCATCTGGGACGCAAACCCGGCAGCGTTTCTGTTACGAATTCGGAGCAGTTCTGCCTCGAATTGCTGACGCAGAAGCAGACGGCGGCGGTGATGGGTTCAGCGTTCGGCTGCGAAGGTTACGTTCGGGCATCGTTTGCTGCTGGTCTCGATGTTCTCAAAGAAGCCTTTGACCGGATAGCGGAGTTCGTCGGGAATTGATTCGTCTGCCGTATTGTTCAGAGCCGCTATTGTAAGACAGCGGAATAAACCGTGTCCCGCACGAGCAATTTTCCCCTTTTCACAGCGCGGAGAAATTGTTATAATCCCTGTAATACGGCTGTTATTTTGGGACGACGCTATGGCTAAAGAGGCAAAAAAGGAACCGGAACCTGTTGTTGATGCTGCGCCAGCGGCACCGCCGAAGTCCTATCGGATGCAGATTCTTCTCGGACTCGCCTGTCTCGTTTTATTCCAAATGATTGTCCTCTGGCTTCTCCTGCCGAGCCGGTCAAAAGTCGTCGATGCTATCGGCATTGACCCCGTCAACGGTGTCGGCGGATTTGAACAGCCCAACGATTTGCCGCCCAGCATCGGCAAACGTGAGGTAATGATAGAAAAACCCATTAACGAATCCAAGCCGTTTAAGGTAAAACAGACCAAAGCCGATTCGGAATCAACGGAAACGTTTACTGTGACGATTAACGGAAAAATCCGCAAGAAGGACGAGAGAGCGTTCGATAAACGTTATGCGGAATGTTTGTTTGAAATCAATGATGCCGTAACAACCGTGTTACAGGGGGCGACCCCCGACGACCGCCAGCAGGTTGGTTTTACCAGTATCAAGGAAAAAGTCAAAAAAGCCATTAACGATGTCCTTGGTACACCCTATATTCAGGAAATTTTGACGCAAGAC